>CAZRFO010000008.1:7832-14185 GCA_964599515.1 uncultured Eggerthellaceae bacterium
TAATGTCTTCTAATGTCTTCTAATGTCTAAGCCTAATTATACTAACAACAAAACGGAGTAAAAGACACCTTTTTACCTGTTAATGCGTTTCTCCAAACCCCATCAATCTTTACAAATAAAAGCCGCAGCATAATACCGCCATTGTGTCTTCCTGTACTTAGATACAATGCATCGGAATCTGGCCCATTTTCTGCCCATATATTTGTTTTTACTTCGCAAAACGCCCTTCCGTCAGAAGAATATAAAACATTTGGCATTCTTTTCATGTCGCATATCTGAATATCCAGGTCAAAACGGCCTTGCACATACATACGTACATATGCGCTATCGTCAGAGTCTTGCATGTTTTTATGCGTTAAAGCCATATTTATTAGTCCTATTTAAATTCTACTTAGCAAGCGATTTTTTTAGACGGTCGCACCCGCAGCCACATCCAACAGGATGCATTTCACGCTCAACTGCAGATTCATTTTCTACGGAATACAATAAAACCTCAACAATAATATTTTTTCCAGCCAGTTCATGGTTGTAGTCAAAATACACAAGGTCGTCTTCAATTTTTGCAACTTTAACGCGAACATTACCTTTAGGAGTTCTTACTTCTATGTATTTTCCTACAGGCAATTTGTCTGCATTTGGGATTTCATCATAAGGAACCGCCTCTATTAAATTTTCGTTGTATAAGCCATATGCTTGTATTGCTGGAATGAAAACGGTTTTTGTTTCGCCTACTTGCATATCACACACGGCACTCTCAAGACCAGGCAATAAAGTTTTTGAGCCAACCGTGAATTCAACTGGTTCTCCTCTTAGGAATGTATTGTCAAACACTTCACCACTTTCAAGTGAACTTTTGTAATGAATTTTGACTTTTTGTCCTATTTCAACCATGTCCGCCCCTCTGTGTTCACTACTTGCTACTTCGTGCTATTTCGTGCTGTTTCATCAAAGTATGTGTTTATCAAAGCCTGCGTTCGCAAAAGCCTGCGTTTGCCAAAGCCTGTGTTCGCCAAAGCCTGCGTTCGCAAAAGCCTGTGCTCGCCAAAGCCTGCGCTCGCAAAAGCCTGCGTATGTTGCGTAAATGTGTACACAGCACAAACTTTTTGTAAGAGCTTTGGTCTAAGTTATGCACTAGAAACTGCGCATAACTTAGTTGCAAGTGTAGTTCAGACACTAGGGTACAATCGGCCCAACATTGGTACCATTTGGGTAGAATTTAATGAGAGGAATTAACGCGAATTATATGCACATTGCAAAGATTGCACGCTATGCAGGCATAACGTACATTTCAAGCAACGCTGGCGTAATGCAGTATATGTGTTGCGGGATTCACACGCCGCGTGTTTTCCACGGTTCATTTTCCAGAAACGGATGCGTCTTTCGCCATTCTTCGCGCGCTAGATTTCTGTCTTCATCTGTAATTGAGTATTTGCATTCTGGACATTGTTTACGAGTAAGAAATGTTTTTGTGCCGCATTGCGGACACACAAGATACTTTGGTGTGCAATTATCACATGTAGGGTTACAAGCCCCTGCATAACACATAAGTTTCCCTTTCTGCGCAACCATATAAACACGTCAGATTGCAAAATACGCAAACATATCGGACAACATACTACACAAACGCGACTTACTGCATATTTTTCAAATTTGCTGAAGTCTTGCAAGAGAACGCTGCCAATGAAAACACAGTTGGATTGTAGTTGCTTAAGTACCAACAAACAACACCCATCAAGCCCAAAGGTCAAATCGCCAAATGGCCCTGCTTTTTGTCAAAAGTAGACCAGCGCCGCTACATCATGCGGCCAATAGCAACAAGAATAATGCTTACCACCAGTACACAAACACCAGCAATACGCCATGCATTTAGAGGGACTTTGCGCACTTGCAAAAGCCCTTTGGCGTCAATAAGCAAGCCACCCGCAAGTTGCCCAAGTGCCATCAGCGCAGAATTGAGCGCCGTGCCTACCACTGGTGTAACAAAAATCATGATAGGCAAACCAATAACACCACAAACGCCGCCTGTCATTTTCCATGGCGCTATGCCAGAAAGGGAATTCAGCTTTCCTTTTTGCGTTATCAGGACAACAGTCAAAATACATATGGAGCCAAAGGTGAAATGGAAAAGAAGTGCTTCGAGTAGCCCAACATGGCTTTGCAATGCTACATTTGTTGGAAGTTGAATGCCTGCAGCAACGCCGCAGATAAACATGAAGATCACGTAAAATACTGCAGGTTTTTTCTTACTGCTTACCTGCGCGCTCGTGGCTGCGGGTGGTTGCGCGGTGCTAGGTGTTTTGCCTGCCTGTTCCCCAACTATGTCAGCTTTCGCGCCCGCTTCAACAGCCGCATCAGCTTTCGCGCCCGCTTCAACAGCCGCATCAGCTTCAACAGCCGCTCCCGTAGCTGCTTCCTCTTCCTTTTGCCGCTGCAAAACTTGTCCATGGTGAACAAGTACTACCCCAGCTAAGAAAACCAGAATGCCCACAACACGCAAAGGGTTTGTAGGAACAGCAGTGGTGCCAAGCAAACCAAACGCATCTATGAGCAGGCACGATGTCATTTGCCCTAGCGTGGTAAGCGTTGCTGTAAGCGCCACACCTAAACGCGGTGTGCATGTTGCAGCACCAAGCACAACGAACGCACCCTCTGGGCCGCCTAAAAGCATCCACGGCTCGCACTCAACTATGTGTGCAAGACCATATGACTGCCCACTGAACAGCGCATACACAATATTGCCGCAGGTTATAATGATAAGCGCACCAGTGAAGGACACAAGTGTTGCTTGCAAAGGGCCAATGCGTTTTCCCAATGCTCCATTCACAGGACCTTGGATAGCACCAGCCACACCACCCAGTGTGCCAATCAATAAATAAAATACGATAGACATTCCAACTCCAGTGCTGTAAACAGCCTGATTTTTCTTTTAAATTTGATTCACGCTAAAACACGCTCATTCGCGCACAAGGCCTGAATATACAAGTTGTGCAACTTTCCGCAGCAGTAAACACAAGAGCACTCATTCTCGCCCGAGGCCTGAGTATAACACCATCACGTTGTCATGTATCTAAAACTAGCAGCAACAACTGCTACCGCAGCAGCAGTCTTCCGCATCTGGCAAGCCTGCATTACTTTCTGTATAAAAGCGCCGTTCGCGCGGTGGCAAAATACAACATGTAACACAAAACACGCGCATAGCAAAAATCAAATTATGCTTGCCTTTTTCCTATGATGCTTATACAATGCAATTATTCTGAATTTTTTTTCAGTGAATTTTTTTTCAGAAACATTCAGTTATAAACTAAAAACATAACGAAAAGCAAAAGGAAGGCAAAATGCCATGTTTATAGGCAGGCAAAAAGAGCTGGACGATCTCACATCCGAATTATTAAACTGGTCAAAGAAAACCGCTGTGTTGGTTTACGGAAAACGCAGGGTTGGTAAATCGACACTCATAAAAGAAGCGGCAAAATCATTTAGTGGCGTAGTCATTAACCATCTATGTGTTTCAAGCACGTTTGAAGGAAACTTGGAATTAATTTACAGAAGCGTTTCTGAAAGCTTATCTCTTCCGCACATGCGATTTGATTCTTTGTTTGCGATGATGGACTATTTAGGCACACTGGATGAAAAAATCCTTCTCATCATAGATGAGTATCCGTATTTAAAACAAACAAAAAAGAAATACGAAATTGATTCATACATGCAAGCAGTAATAGACTCTTTACCAAAAAACGTAAAACTCATATTGTGCGGGTCATACATCACAGTCATGAAAGAACTTCTTTCACAAGATAATCCCCTATTTGGCAGATTTTCACTGATACAGCATATTCGCGAATTTGATTACTACGAAGCGTCACTTTTTTACCCAAATTTAGACGCTAGAAATAAGGTTGCTTTATATAGCGTGTTTGGCGGTAGCCCATACGTATTAGAAAATATTGATACGTCAAAAACACTAAGTGAAAACATCGTTTGCTTGCTTTTACCAGAAACTGGGCTTATCCGTTCTCACGTTGAAAACGTAATGTTGCGGGAAATTCAAAAAACATTTGATACAAGAATTCTTGAAATTCTTGGAAATGGAAAAAAGAGATATACAGAACTGCGCACATATTTGGGAAGCAACGAAACTGGACTTCTTGATAAACAATTAAAAATATTGCTTGATATGGAAACGATTCAAAAAACTGAACCAATCAATAGACGAGATGACAAAAAGAAGCAATTCTATGAAATCACAGATAATTTGATGCGTTTTTATTTCGCATTTATATTTGGTTTCGCCGGAACCATTTCAAGAATAGGTGAAGAACAGTTTTATAAAAGAAATATAGACACTAAACTTGACCAGTTTATAAGCAGACGCTTTGAAGGGATTACACTTCAATACTTTCACAGACTGTCTGTAGCTGGAAAATACGCGGATATAGAAGACTTTGGTTGCTATTGGTATGACAATCCAGGCACAAAAACAAATGGAGAATTTGATTGCGTTGTTAAACGCACAGGTGAAAACTACGATTTTTATGAATGCAAGTATTTTGACCGTAGAATGACTCGTGAAGAATGCGACCAGGAAAAATCGCAGTTGCAAAAAATCGAAGGTATCAACGTTTCAAAAATTGGTTTTGTGTGCACTGGTGGATTTTCATTTGGCTCCACAGGCACAAGTTTGTTAGATAGCTCACAGGAATATATTCTTGTTGATGGAGATCTGTTATACAGGAAGTTGCAATAGCAATATACAATTAGGCTGATGCTTTATAGAACATTAGGCTGGTGCGCCATATAACATTAGGCCGGCGCGCCATATGGCGCAAAAAGGCTAAATTAAATACATTGAGAGAGTGTTCAAAATGAGCGAAATACTTCCAGAGCAAATTCTTGGCGAAGGCGAGGTGCCTAGCGTTGAATTTGTGCGTACTGCCTGCGAAAATGCTCTAGCAGGCAAAGATGTTACGGCAGAAGAATTATTTTCGCTGCTTGAAATTGAACCAGACTCGGAACAAGCAAAAATTCTTTGGAAGACAAACGTAGAACTCGCGCGCCGCGGAAACAAAGGATTTGGTTATATTTACGGCCAAATTGGCATTGATTCCAACAGCTGCCCAGGCAATTGCCACTATTGCAATTTTGCTCTTTGCAACAGGCCAACCCAACAAAAATGTGAGGCCAAACTTGAAGACATACTTCATACGGCTAAACTTTTTGCAGAAAACGGCGTACATCTTATTTCTTTGATGTCTAGTGCCGCGTATTCGTTTGACAAGTACTTGTCGCTTGTTGCAGATGTTCGCGCAGCCATTGGCCCAGATGTTGCAATTATGGCAAACACGCGCGACCTTTCCGCAGATGACGCGCGCGCACTCAAAGACGCTGGAGCAAACAACATATATCACGCAGTGCGCCTTGGTGAAGGCCGCATCACTGGTCTTTCAGAAGAAAAGCGCTGGAAAACTATCGAAAACGCCTACGCTGCAGGGCTTGGCGTTGCGTCTTCTGTTGAACCTGTTTACAAGTCTCAGCCTAAAGGCTCGCTTTACTACCAAACAAAAAACGAAATCATTGAGCGAATGTTCCAACTAGAAAAACTTACTCTAGTGTGCACCGGTGTAGCTGGTCTTCACGCTGTAGCTGGAACTAAAATGGAAAATGTAGAGACGTTTTCTAGAGCGAAAATCATGGTGATTAGCAATGTTTTCCAACTGCTCTTAAAAGGTAAGACGGAACACGGCGGAGCCAGGAGCATTTACTGGGTAGATGCTGGCCTTGACCCACGGTCTAGGGGTTACGGAATTGACGATTCGCATCACATAGCGCGCATAGAAGAAATCAAGGAAACACTTAGCTCTAGCGGCTGGAAGCTTGCACCAGCTGACGCAATGACATACTAGCGCAGATGATGCAATGACATACTAGCGCAGATGATGCAATGACATACTAGTAAGTTGATGCGGTTGTGTACGCAACTGCTACCACAAACCATGGCGCACTAAAATGCCACTTATCCACAGTTTGCGCCAAATGTTGCCTTTGGGAAACTTTTTTTAAAAAAACCTATTGACACAGTATGGAAATGCTTTATTATTCGTAATTGTTAACCGTAACTAACTTTTTCTTGAAAGGACATTGCAACTTACACACATCTCTCTCTTAGTTAACGCGGCACATGGAAGGTCTCCTCTCAAAAATACCTCCTCTTTTCTCCCTTCCATGTGCAAAAAAAACGGAAGCCTCCCTTGCTTCCGTTTTTTGTTTTCTATGAGTCTGACCTGGTTTTGTTAACACTTTGATTTCGGCCATGCAATCATCTACATCTACGTTTTAGTTATTTACGCAGTATATAG
>CAZRFO010000009.1:0-14041 GCA_964599515.1 uncultured Eggerthellaceae bacterium
GAGCCTTGTGGAATTCACGCGCTTGAGCAAGACCATTTTGCCCGGTAGTTGAGTCAATCACCAAAACATTGTAGACAGGCAAGCTTGAGCGTTTTTTCACAACAGACACTACTTTTTGGAGTTCACGCATAAGGTCTGAAGACGTATGCAAGCGTCCTGCTGTATCTATTAAAACAAGATCACTACCTGCAGCTTCTGCACGCTCTAGCGTGTCATAGCAAACGCTTGCTGGGTCGCTCCCGCGCTCGCGCATGCAAATTTCTACATCTGCCCGCTGTGCCCACACGCTAAGTTGCTCAATTGCTGCTGCGCGGAATGTATCTGCACTTCCAAGTAAAACGTTTCTTCCCTGGTCATGAGCCTGTTTTGCAAGCTTTCCAACAGTTGTAGTTTTACCAGAACCATTAATGCCTACAAACAAGACCACAGCTGGGTTGCCGCCAAATATGTCATTTTCATCCGCGACAAAAAGTTCACACATTTGCTCTTCAAGTAAATCAATAACAGCATTTGCATCTGGAAGAGCAAGTCGCGTTGCACGGTCGCGCAAGTTTTCAACAATTGTTGAAGCAGCGCTTGCACCAATATCAGACAAAATTAATGTTTCTTCCAGATCATCCCAAAAGTCATCATCAAGTTCTGGTCCGCGCTGCAAAAGCACGTTCATTTGCTCTTTAAGTTTTGTGCGTGACCTAGAAAGACCTTCGCTTAATCTATCAAAAAATCCCATAGTCTTTTCCCGATACCTATTCCTGTGCCAGTCCGTTTATTCAGCCATTTTTAGCGCATGTTCAAGGCGTTGGCTCATAACCTTTGTAACGCCATCTGCCTGCATAGATACGCCAAATAACACATCAGACATTTCCATAGTCCTGCGCTGATGAGTAATCATGATTAGCTGCGTTGTGTTGCGCAATTCATTTAAATACTCTATCAAACGGCGAAGATTACTGTCGTCAAGTGCCGCTTCAACCTCATCCAAAATATAAAACGGCGTTGTGCGAATGCGATACACAGCAAACAAAAGCGCAAGTGCCACTAATGACTTTTCTCCACCACTCATTAGCGTCATCTTTGTAATCTTTTTACCTCGCGGCTGTGCAATAACCTCAATTCCAGTGTTTTCCATGTCTTCTGGGTCAACCAAAACAAGTTCTCCCGTTCCACCAGGGAAAAGAGTAGAGAAAATTTCTTTAAAGTTTTTGTTTGCGGCTTCAAAAGTAAGTGCAAAGTTTTCGCGCATCTTTGAGTCAATTATGGCGTCAATTTTTTTAAGCGCCGCCTTTGCGCTAAGAAGGTCATTTAGCTGACCAGCCAAGAAATCATAACGGGCTTTAAGTTCTTCGTATTCCGAAGCAGCATCTGGGTTAATTGTGCCCATGTTTGAAATTTTACGTTTAAGCGCAAAAACATCGGCTTCCATTTTGTTTCTGTCTTGAAGTTCCGGCAACTCTAACGCGTATTCAACAGGCATAGAGTAGTCATTAGCAAGAACAGAAACCGCAGCTTCTACTTGCACTTCAAGGCGCCCTTTTTCTATGCGAAGATTACTTAATTGTTCGTTTACTTTGTCAAAGCCTTCACGTGCAAGCTGCAATGATGAAAGCGCTTCTTGAGCTTGTTCATGAAGCCGTGCACTTGAATCTTGCGCGTCTTTTGACTTGGCCTCTATGGCTCGCGCACGCTCACGACACGCTTGCGAAATTAACTCTATACATTCAATTAAAGGCTTTGATCTTGAAATAATAAGTTTTTGCGTAGCAGCGCTTTCGCTTGCGTTTTCTTTTGCATTGCGAAGGTTGTGTAACTCGTCAACACGTGCATCTATTACGCGTTTCAAATAGGTTTGACGCTCTGTAAGCATGGCATATGAAAGCTTTTCATCTGCTAATGCACTAGCGCATTTTGCTTCTGTTTCACGCGCTGGCGCAACTGCCTTTTGCGCTTCAATAAGGGCACTTTTTGCATCAAGCACTTTTTGTTCGCTTGCTTTTAGAGTGCGCGCAAGTTCTTCTAGTTCAGGACGTGTTTTTTCTATAGTCGCAGCAATTTCTGCACTTCTAGTTTCAACATCTTTCAATTCTGCAATTGCCGTATTTTCACGTTTTTTTGCCTGCTCAAAGTCTTTTTCTAGTGCGGCAACTGTGCCTTTTTCGCGCGCAACATTCTTAGAGCATTCAAGTTCTTTTTCTTGCGCTGCATTTAATACGTTTGACGCTTGTTCAAGTGTTTCGCGCGAAGTTTGCAATTCAACAGCAAGGTTTCTATGCTGTTCTTGTAAAACGTCTAACTCTTTAGCACGCGAAAGAGCACCTTTTGTTTTTTGAGCAGCTGCGCTACCTATTACAAGTCTTTTGTCAAAATGAATGTACTCACCTTGTTTTGTTGCAAAAATAAGCTGCTTTGAACTTGCATTATGAGCATTGAGCGCACTTTCAAAGTCTGCACATACAACCACATTACCTAATGCGTTTTTTACAAAAACATTAAGCTCGGCTGGACATTTAATATGGCTAGTTAAAAGTTCTGCGTTTGCAACTTGTGCGTCTTTCTCTGTTGCAACAACAGAGTTTATATTTTTAGATTGCTTGCAAACAAGAGAAATAAAACCTTCTATTGATGCATTGTTTAGTTCTTTGCGAACATCTTGAGCCTGGTCAAAATCTTGTGCAACCAATAGCGTTACGCTGTTTCCCAAAAGCGTTTCTACCAAAAACTCATAGCCTTCATCTACATCTAGCAAATGCACAAGGCTTTCTAAGTGCAACTTGCTTTCTTTGCTCGCCCACGCCGCTGCTGGGCTTTGCGCAGCAATCGTTTGACGTTCTATTTCTTCTGCGGCTGCAATTTTTCCGCATAAATCTCGGTCGCGCTTTTCAAGTTCTTGCAATGCTTTTGACGCTAAGTCTCTATTTTCTTTTGCGCTTGCGTGCGCATGCTTAGCATCTTCATAAGTTTTTGATAGCTGTTCTAAGCTTGTCTTAGCTTTTGTAAGCGCTGCTTCGCTTTCGCTTGTACTTTGTTTTGCAACACTAGCACGTTCTTTTGCAGCATCTAGACGCTCTTGCCAAAGTTCAGATTTACTTGTTGCAAGCGCAAGTTGTTCTGTCATCTTTGCATGAGCAAGACGAACCTGCTGCTCTGCGTTTTCTGCTTCGCGGCGCGCGCTTGTTTGTTCAAAAACATCTCTTTCAAGCTCTGAAAGAGTTTTGCTATCTAAAAGATGAGCACTTTGTGCGCTATCAAGTTTTTGTTTTGCCGCATCAAGTTTTTCGTTTAGTTCTTCTAGCTGCTGTTTTAAATCTTGCATTTCAGCAGAAAGCGCACCTTCGCGCTGCTGATTGTCTTCAAAAGAAGCATTAATTTCTGCGCTGCGTAATTTTGCTTGGCGGAGTTTTTCCTGATACACAAGAGAAAGCGAATCAAACTTGTCTGCATAACTTGAAACAATATTGTGCTTGCGTGCAAGTTGCGCAACATCATCGCTTCCGCCTCTCATGCGCTCCTGAAATGCGTTAGAAGTGTTTTGTGCTTCCTGAATTAATGTGCGCTTTTGCTCTAGAGATTCACCTGTTTGCTGTTCTTTAGCACAAAGCTCATCCCACTTTACTTGCAAAATTCGCACGTCATCTACAGCAAGCTGTAAGCTCATATCGTTTAACTGCGCAGATAAATCTTTATAAGCAACTGCGCGCTTTGCCTTACGCTCTAAAGGCCCAAGCTGTCTAGAAATTTCTGCAACAACATCTTTAATACGGCTTACATTTTGATCCATTAGCTCTATGCGGTGTTCGCTTTTAGCTTTTCGCTGTTTATATTTAAGAGTTCCTGCAGCTTCTTCTATTAAGGCACGCCTGTCTTGTGGCTTAGATTGCAAAATAGAATCTAAATTGCCTTGCGAAATAATTGAATACGTGCCGGTTCCAAGCCCAGAATCATGCAGAATGTCTAAAACATCTAACCTGCGCGCCTGTGAGCCATTTATGAGATATTCGCTTTCACCGTTTCTATACATGCGTCGCCCAATAGATACTTCAGAATAATCTATTGGAAGAGCCCCGTCAGAATTATCCAGAACAAGCTCAACTTCTGCAACGCCTACGCTTTTTCTTGCAGAAGAACCCGCAAAAATGACATCTTCCATAACCTGGCCGCGCAGATTTTTTGCGTTGCGTTCTCCTAGTACCCACAAAACGGCATCAGAAATATTAGACTTGCCAGACCCGTTTGGACCAACTATTGCCGTTACTCCTGGCTCCATTGAAAGCACGCTGCGGTCTGCGAAAGATTTAAAACCTTTGAGTGTAAGAGACTTTAAGTACATGCTTATCCGTTTCGCTTGTCGTTTGCGTTGCGTTGTGCTTGTTTGCGAGCCTTTTCTTGCGCTTTTGACTCTGCTTTTTCTGCACGAGCTGTAGCAGCAGCAATTTCTTTGTGCGCCTTTTCCCACGCAGCAGCACTTTGCTTTTCTGCTTTTTGGCGCGCAGCACTTACTTGCTTTTCTGCCTTTGTTGCAGGGTCTATACCTATGCCAAAGAATTCACTTAAACGCGCTAGGGTCGAACGCGCCGCCTGGCTTTCTGCTTCTTTTTTGGTTCTACCTGTGCCAAGTGCAAGTGCTTGTTCGCCAGCAAAAACTTGTGCAACAAAAGTTCTGTCATGAGGTGGACCTTGCGTTTCTACAAGCTTATACGTTGGCGTGATGCCGCCTTCTTGGAGTTTTTCCTGCAACGCGCTTTTTGGGTTTTCTGGTTCGGATGCCATATCTTTTGACATTAGCGGAATTAAAGTGCGCGTCACAAATGCAGATGCAGCATCAACTCCACCATCTAAGTAAAGTGCCGCCACAACAGATTCGTACACATTTTCTAACGCAGAATGAAGGCCACGCCTTCCTGTTCCTGCTTCAGATGACCCAAATACAATGACATCGGCCAAGCCTAATTGTGAAGCTACGCTAGAAAGGTTTGCACCCGATACAAGCGCAACCTTAATACGAGTAAGTCCACCTTCGTCGAGGTCATGGTATTCATGAAAAGCAGCATAAGCAACTAGTGCACCAAGTATGCTATCTCCCAAAAACTCCAGTCGTTCGTATGAGTATTTAACAGATTTTCCTTCTGTTGCAGAAGGGTGCGTGATAGCTGCAAGTAAAAGCGTTTCATCGTTAAAGCGGTACTGCAAGATGCCTTGCATGCGGTCTAGCTTTTCGCGCTGTTCACTTGTTATTTCATCTTGGATTACATCCATTAAAGTTTGTTCCTCCTTTCTTTTGATTTTTTGTTTATTGTGCTAAATGTTCCTGTGAAGAATGTTCCTGACCAGCTGGTTGTTGTGCAGCAGATTCCTGAGCAACAGACTGTTGAGCGGAAGGCTCTTGAGCAACATTCTCTACTACGGAAAGTTCTTGTGCTATAAGCTTGTCAACTTCCTGTTTTGCAAGTTTAAACGTAGAAAGAATGCCGTTGCAAATTGCAGTGGAATTCGAAGATCCATGACCAACAATGCATGCACCCTTTACACCTAAAAGCGGAGCGCCACCATATGTATCTGCACTGATTGAGTTTTTTAGGTCTTTAAGACCATCCTTTACTGCCAAGTATCCCATCTTTGTTTTAAACGAAGCCCCAAAAACGCCTTTCAAAGCGCCAAAGAGTTCTTTAGCTGTGCCTTCTATGGTTTTAAGACATACATTTCCTGTGAACCCATCTGTAACAAAAACATCAAAGTTTGCAGCAAGAATATCTCTTCCTTCAGCATTTCCTGCAAAGTTTGGAAGCTTTTGTTTCATAAGCGCATGTGTTTCTTGCGCAAAGGCACTTCCCTTTGTTTCTTCTTCACCAATATTTAAAAGAGCAACGCGTGGGTTTTCAATACCCATAATTTGCTTAGCATAAATGCTTGCCATTTGGCCAAACTGAACAAGGTATTCAGGCTTACAATCTGCGTTTGCGCCAACGTCACACATCAAACATGGCTTAGCAGGAGAAGGAACTATCGTACAAAGTGCAGGGCGCGAAATTCCTTTTATGCGCCCAATAATAAGCGTTGCTGCAGCAAGACAAGCCCCTGTTGAACCAGCGGAAAAGAAACCTTGCGCACGACCTTCTTTAATAAGCCTGCAAGCAACTGAAATTGAAGAATCCTTTTTCTTGCGAACTGCATTGGCTGGATGTTCTCCCATTTCAATAACTTCACTAGCTATCACAGCTTCACAACGTTCATGCGTTTGAGCAAATGGTTCTACTACATCTTTTGGACCAACCAGCAAAACAGATAGCTCTGAGTTTTTTAGTAACGCTTGTTCTACGCCTTCTAAAACAACATCTGGCGCGTTGTCACCGCCCATAGCGTCAACCGCTATTGTGTATTGTGTTTCCACCTTAATTCCTTACATGCCATATTGTTTATTTTTAAGCTTACTCATTATAGTTGAACATTGAAATGGCGCATGCGCGTTAGCAACATAACGTGCGAAGAAAACAAAATTTACGTGTTTCTGAAGACTAGTTTATAGCTATAACCGCAAAAAGGCCAACGGGCACGCCCGCTGGCCATAAACATTGCATGAAAAGATGAAACTATTCTGTTTCAATAACCTCACGAGTTTTGTAATAGCCACAGTTTGGGCATACACGATGAGGAAGCTTCACTTCGCCACATTGTGGGCAAACAGTGCGAGCTGGAAGATTAATACGGTCGTTCATTGAGCGACGAGCATGTGTGCTCGCACGACCTTTACGCTGCTTAGGTACTGCCATGACCTATTCTCTCCTTCTTCAACCGACAAACGCGGTGTCGGACTCATTCAATAAACACGCAAAGCGGTATTCTAACAAACGTTACATTCCTTCGCAAGTACCTTGCGTGATACTTAAATCTTTTAATGCGGCAAGTGGCGTTTTTAAACCCACCATTTTATTTGCGGCGTCAAATCTATTCGATGTTTAAATCTTTAAGCGCGGCAAACGGCGAAAGCGGGTCAATGTAGTCTTGTTCGCACGTGCACGTCTCAACATTAAGGTTAGCGCCGCACTTTAGGCAAATCCCCTTGCAGTCATCCTTACACAATGGAAGATAAGGGACATCCAACAAAAGCGCCGCATTAATATGCGCTGCCAGATCTATATCATGACTATCTGGCAAAATGTCAATTTCGTCGCCTTCTTTTTCCTCTTGGGTAAGGTCTTCCTCTGAAATAATGTAGTAGGCTTCAATTTCACCAAAAAGGTCTACATTTGCACGCTCTCCGCAACGCGCACAATTGGTAGTGCCGCTAACCTCGGCTTCACCTTGTATAAGAAACGCCTCTCCAGTATTTGTAACTTCAACATTCCATAAAACTGGCTCGGAAAACGTGTATACATCTGGACCAGCCTTCAAAAGCGGCAAGTCATATTCGCCTTCAAAATGCGCAGTTTCTGCAGGTAAAAAAAGCTCATGAGGAATGTGAAGTAGTGTTCCCAAAAACAAACCTATCTATTGTTGTTGCCGTTTGTATTGAAATTAGAGTTCATGCGCTCACGACAACGACGAACATTTCCAAGAAGCGTATCTATGTCGCGCTCTAGATAATCAAACACACCTGCTGCATAATCTTGAGCACCCATACGCGTTTCGCGGTCAAAGTCACGCGCTTCAGATTCAACCTGCTGGGCCTGCAAATACGCAACTCTAACTACTTCGTTTTCACTGGAAATTGTACGAACTTGTAATTTAGCATCTTCAATAAGCCTATTTGCTTCAGCCTGCGCATCATCAAGTAAGTTTTGACGTTCATAAACAATTGCTCGCGCCTGTTCAATTTCAGCTGGAAAAGCATCGCGAATCTCATCAAGAATCCCTAATGCCTCATCTACATTAACCTGGCGAAGATTTCCCTTGCCAAACACAGGTTTAGCTTCTTCAAGCAACATTGTTAGTTCATCTACCAAGTTGAGAACTTTGGACTCATCCATACTATACCTTTCTCACAAATATGCGCCTACAATGGTTTTTCTGTATTTGCGCACATGTAGAGTTTATTTTATCACGAACTGCGAAAATTCTAGAAAAAGCGCTAGTTGAATTTGTTAATCAGCGCATTCTTTACACACTCGGGCACAAATTGATCTACATCGCCGTGTAAACTTGCAATTTCCCGTACAACAGAAGAAGAAAGATACATGTTTTTTGGCGTTGACATAATAAAGATAGTTTCTAACTCTTCAGAAAGTTGATAGTTTAGGGCTGCCATTTGAAATTCGTATTCGAAGTCTGTTATAGCGCGCAAACCCTTTACTGCAACATGCGCATCAATTTGAGATGCAAAGTCAACAAGCAGCCCAGAAAACGGTTCAACGCGCACATTGCTTAGGTCTTTAGTTGCTTCTTTGGCTAGTTCCACGCGTTCTTCAAGTGAAAAAAGCGTGCCTTTCTTTGGGGATTCTGCTACAGCAACAACAACTTCATCAAATAACTGTGACGCGCGCGAAATAATATCCAAGTGACCACTAGTTATAGGATCAAACGTGCCTGGAGTTAATGCTCTAGTCATTTTCTTGCCTTTCAAAAATATCTATTGTTGTTGGTCCAAAAACCTTGTGCGCACGTTGCGTCCATCTGGATTTTTGGTTTTCAAAATACACATCAATGTTCACATCTGTAGAGTGTTCATAACTTACCACAACGTCTTTTGCAAGCGCACCACACGCGCAAAGTTTATCCAAAAACTCAAATACTAAATCTGGCGCGTATGCGTATGGTGGGTCAAGCATCACAAGATGAAAGGGCTTATGTCCACATTCGTTTGCACATTTAAAAACATCTTGTTTCTTTATCACATACGATTGCGCGTCTGCTTTAAGCTTTTGTATATTTTTTTGTAGCGTCAATGCAGCATTGGCATTGTTCTCATAAAACCACACACACTGCGCGCCGCGTGATAAAACCTCTAACCCAAGAGCACCACTTCCAGCAAAAGCATCCAGAGCAACTACCCCATCAAAGCCGCAAAGCGCACTAGTAAGAGAACTCATTAACGATTCGCGTGCTCTGTCTATAGTTGGGCGCGTACCCATTCCATCTGGTGCGGCTATTGGCACACCGCGCCATTTACCTGCTATTATTCTCATGCTAGCCCCCAACTACATTCGCATCGTTTTTTTGAAGAATATGCATTTCGTAGGAAAGGAATTTTCCACTTGCACTTTTCAGGTGTTTATCGTTTTCCAAAATATTTTGCGCATCTGCGTGTGCTGCTTCAATAATTGCACCGTCGCGTACAACATTTACAAGTTTCAAAGAACCTGCGCCATGTTGCTTGTTTCCCAAGATATCGCCTTCACGACGAAGCGACAAGTCGTAGTTTGCAAGTTCAAAGCCGTCATCGCATACTTCCATTGCAGAAAGCCTGGCAAGTGCATCTTTGTTTGTGGAAGAAGAAATTAGATACACATAAGCATCCAAAGTACCTCTGCCAACGCGCCCTCTAAGCTGGTGGAGCTGCGAAAGCCCAAAACGGTCTGCATCTTCAATAATCATAACGCTTGCGTTTGGAACATCAATGCCAACTTCTATAACAGTAGTTGAAACAAGAATATCAATTTCTTTGTCACGGAATTTTTGCATGATTTCAAGCTTTTCAGCACCTGGCATCTTTCCATGCAAAAGCCCAACTTCAAAGCCGTAAAAAATTCCTGCCTGCAATTTGTCTGAAAGCTGTTTTGCACTAGATAAACTTGCCTGACAAAAGTCATCTTCTGCCTCTATCGCAATACTTGCATATTCGTAGGCTTCTTCTGTTTGCACATTTTTATTTTCGCGCTGTATGCCAACAAGCGGGCACACTACATAAACTTGTTCCCCGCGCTCTAGCGCCTCACGAGCGCTTTCCCAAACTTGTTGACTATCTGTCTTAGGAACAACACGCGTTGTGCGCGTGGCTTGTTTATTTGGTCGTTCATGCAAATAACTAAGCGTCAAATTTCCAAAAAGCGCAAGCGCAAGTGTGCGTGGAATAGGTGTAGCTGTAAGAAATAAGGAATCTGGAGCTTTTGCTTTAGATGCAAGTTTTGCTCTTTGTTCAACGCCAAAACGCTGCTGTTCATCAATGATAATAAGCGAACAAGCAGGAACAACAATGTCATCTTCTAAGAGCGCATGAGTACCAAACAAGACCTTTATTTCTTGGTTTGCTGCGCCACTCACTATTTCTTGACGGCTGTTTGGCTTTGTAGAGCCCGTTAAAACTTCCCAAGAAATTTCTAACTTATCAAGCAAAGAACCAATGCTTAGCGCATATTGACGCGCAAGCACTTCTGTTGGCGCCATCATCAATACCTGGTTTCCGCTTTCAACAGCAGCCACTATTGCAAAAGCTGCAACCGCTGTTTTGCCTGTTCCAACATCGCCCAAAAGAAGGTGATTCATTTGCTTTGAGCTTGCCATATTAGCAAGAATTTCTTCTTTTGCGCGCGATTGGTCTGCAGTTAGCTCAAACGGAAGCACTTCTTGTAGGCGCTTAACTTTTGGCCCGTCAACAGTGTGTTTATGCGCAAACTGGCTGCTTGAATTTATGAAAGTATCTTGCATAAGCGCAAGTTGCAAAAATAGCACCTCTTCATAAATTAAGCGACGTTTAGCTGCAGCAACATCTTCCATACGCAATGGAAAATGAATTGTCTCTAGCGCAGACATCCTGCTCATAAGACCATATTTTTGGCGAATATTTAGCGGAATTGGGTCTTGCAAGCCAGAAACTTCATCTAAAGCAAGCCTAACAAAGCGCCTCATCATTGCGGTTGTAACTTTTTCACAGGCTGGATGAACCGGAATAATGGTGCCTTCAAAATTATCTTGCCCAGCTTCTAGTACTTCAATAAAAGGGTTAGTCATGCGCTTATATCCATACGATATTTCAACTTTTCCAGAAACCGTAATGCGCATTCCTTTTGCAAGCTTATCCATAAGCCAAGGCTGCTTGAAACATGTAACTATTAGCGTACCAGTGGAATCTACAAGCGTAATTTCGCAAAGCGTAAGTCTAGGCCTTGGGCGCTTGAGTTTTAATTCATAAACTGTGCCCGTAATGCTACATTGTTCGTTAAGGTGTGCGCTTTGTATGCTTTCTACACTTGATAGGTCTATGTAGCGTCTTGGGAAGCTATACAGCAAATCTCGCAGTGTGGCTATTCCCATTTTTTCAAGCGCGAGTGCTCTAGCGCTACTTACTCCATTAAGTTTTCGCACACTAGAATCAAAGGCAAGAGTAGACGAAAGGCGGTCTGGGTTTGACCCTACCGCCTTCTTCGTGATGTTTTGTTTGATAACGTTGCCCATATAATTGCTCATACAAACGAAGCTTCTGAGCAAACCATCTTGGTTTGCGTTTACTCTAACGACAAGATGATTGGATAAAGAGGCTGCTCCCCGCGCTGTGCTTCAATTTCTAGTTCTGGATACGCATCTTCAATTTGCTCCACCAGTGCATCAAAGGCATCTTGTGGGAAATCTTCGCCCGCTAAAAGCGTTAGGTTATCCATATCATCTGCACCCATTGCAGCAAGCAAATTCATTGTTACTTCTTCTGTTGATGCGCCCACAACTTCTATGGAACCATCTGCAATACCAATTGTGTCACCACTAGAAATGTGATTGTCGTGCGCGTCTTTTGAATCTTTGATTGCTTGAGTTACTTCACCTGTTGATACGCCATCAAGTGCATCTGTCATAGCTTGAACATTTTCTTCTAGACTTGCTTCTTGATTAAACATCAAAAGCGCAGAAAAACACGCTGGAACACTCTTAGACGGAACAACCATGCAAGGAACTTCCGCCAGTTCTGCTGCACTATTTGCAGCCATGATAATGTTTGAATTATTAGGGAAAATTATTACAGATTCTGCATTTACACGAGACGCTGCATCTAGCAGGTCTTTTGTTGAAGGGTTCATTGTTTGTCCACCAGAAACCACTTCATCAACACCTAAGCTTTTTAGTATTTCTGCATTTCCGCTTCCTGCAGCAACAGCAACAATACCAAGCGGCTTTGCTGGAGCAGAAGTTTCTTTTGCAAGCATTTCTGTACGAGCAACGCTTTGAAGCTGCATATTGTGAATAAATACTTCAGAAATTTGTCCGCGCTCCAAGAAGTAATGCAAAACCTTATCTGGAGTGTTTGAATGCACATGAACCTTAAACTTAGGAACTGCACCAACGCACAATTCGCAATCACCCATTGTAGCTAGAAACTCAAGTGCTTCTTCTGTATCAAGAACGTCGGAATCAACCAAAAATTCGTTGCAGTAACGATATTTTGAGCCTTCCCAGTCGTTTATTTGTTCAATTTCAACCTTAGGAGCAGCCTTGCGCGCAAATGCAAGTTCATCTACTAACGCGCCATCTTTTCCAGTTAAAGCAGAAACAAATGCTCCAAAGAAAATTGCTATGCCAAAGCCACCTGCATCAACTACGTCGTTTTCTTTTAGGATTGGTAGCAAATCTGGGGTGCGCTGAACAGATGCAAATGCTTCCTTAGAAATAAATTCAAGAGCATCTTGAGTTTCCATCTTTTTCTTACGAGCAGTTTTTGCAGCTGCCGCAGAATCTTTAAGCACGGTAAGAATGGTTCCTTCAACTGGCTTGCGAACGGCCTGGAAAGCCACTTCTTCGGCGCGCGCGAAACCGGCATCAATTGTTTCTGTATTGAAGTCTTCGCAAGCGCCAATGCCTTCACAAAAGCCTCGCAAAATTTGAGATGTAATAACGCCTGAATTACCACGTGCTCCCATTAGTGCACCAGAAGTAATTGCTTTGCGAATTTCTGGCATTTCTGCGCCAATTTGGAGCTGAGCAAGGTTTTCAACAACGCTTTCAATTGTAAGCGACATGTTTGTACCAGTGTCTCCATCTGGAACAGGAAAAACATTTAGCCTGTTTATTTCTTCCTTGCGTTCACTTAGTACTTTACTTGCTGCTGCTATGGCATTTAAGCAGTCGTTACGAGTGTAATGATTTGACATACCTATCCTTTTACCTGAATTTGCTTAAATTTTTAAGCATGTTTCAATTCTATTTTTTAGTCAATTCGCAAATTTGATTGTCCGTTTACGAGCCAATTTGTACGCTTGTTGGAAAAATTTGTTCATTGGCATATTTGTGAAATTATTTGCGTACCTTTGTTCCTTGAATGTGAACTTCTACACAATCAAGTGGAACGCGAGCATATTCTTTCAATGCAAACGTTACAGCGTCAACTAAATTTTGAGAAACGGTACTCATATTTATACCGTATTCAATGACTACATATAAATCAACGCGTACACCAGCTTCTGTCTGCTCAATAACAATACCGCGGCGCAAGCGCGAAGCTGGAAGAATTTTAGCAATGCCATCTGCTGCATTCGGAGCAGCCATGCCAACAATGCCATAGCATTGAAGCGCTGCATTTCCAGCAATATCGGCTAAAACATCATTAGAAACATGCAAATTTCCAGGAATTGTTTCGCTCATGTTTGCTCCTTAAATCTTGAAACTTACAACTTAAACTGTGCTAGTATATCGCAGTTTTATGCAAGGGGTGCGCAAACTCACCACTTGGGCACAAATGAAACTCTAGCCGTATATCTTTTTTTCTTGTATGTGCGTTGCTAGTTGTGTTATAGTGCTATGGCTAATTTGAAAGAGCAAAAGTATTGTATATAGGAACTCGGAGTTGATAGAAATGTCTAAGGTTTGCGAAGTATGCGGAAAAGCCCCTGTTGCAGGTCGTAGCATTAGCCACTCACATCGTGTGTCTAATCGCTCATTCCGCCCAAACGTTCAAAAAGTTACTATTAACGACAAAGGCCATGTTCGCAAAGCTAATGTTTGCACCAAATGCTTAAAGGCCGGTAAGGTCGTTCGCGCATAGTAGCGCACATACTGCACAAAGTTTGTGCAGGTAAGAGAACTTTTTAAAGCCCGTGTAATATATGACACGGGCTTTTTTGGGTTTAGGCGTGTCTGAACGGAGCTAGTGTGCGCGAGAGGTTCCGTGAGACGAGCTAAGCGGCCTTAGGCG
>CAZRFO010000010.1:0-13987 GCA_964599515.1 uncultured Eggerthellaceae bacterium
AATCAGGAATTCCCAAGCCGCACATTTTGGCGCGCTGCCAGTTTTCCTTAAACCAGCCACGAGAGTCGCCATGAACAGGTAAATCCAAAACCTTGAGCCCGGGGATACCGGTTTCATGCACTGCCAGGGGCTTTTCATACTCAATTTCTGCCACGTTAGAACCCCTTACTGCCCTTGCTTGGCATACTTTGCCTCAGTTGCATCTTTAGCTAGGCTCCACCAATCTTTATTATCGCGGTACCACTGGATAGTGGCAGCTAAGCCCTCAACAAAATCCGTATGTTTTGGCTGCCAGCCCAACTCACGCTGTAGCTTTGAAGAATCAATAGCATAGCGGCGGTCATGGCCAGGGCGGTCGCGCACCCAGTCAAAATCATTAGCATCGCGCCCCATACCTTCAAGAATGGCATGTAGCACATCAATGTTACTTTTTTCACCGTTAGCACCAATCAGGTACGTTTCGCCCAAGCTCCCGCGTGTAAGAATTGTCCATACTGCAGAAGAATGATCCTCGGTATGAATCCAGTCGCGCACATTCAAACCATCGCCATAGAGTTTCGGGCGCTGTCCGCACAGAATGTTTGTTATCTGGCGTGGAATGAATTTTTCTACATGTTGGTAAGGGCCGTAATTGTTGGAACAATTGGAAATGGTAGTACGCAAGCCGTATGTGCGCGTCCATGCGCGCACCAACATGTCACTTGCCGCCTTGGTAGAAGAATAAGGCGAAGACGGGTGATACGGCGTTTCTTCGGTAAAGCGAGTTGGGTCATCAAGTGCAAGATCGCCATACACCTCATCGGTACTCACATGGTGGTAGCGCACATCAAACTTACGCGCAGCCTCAAGCAACCTAAACGTGCCCTCGACATTGGTGCGTAAAAAAGGTTCTGGATCAGCAATGGAATTATCGTTGTGGCTCTCGGCCGCATAGTGCACAATAGCATCGTGCCCAGGAACAATACACTCCAACAGCTCAGCGTCACAAATATCACCTACTACCAGTTCTACTCTGTCTACAGGCAAACCAGCAATATTTTCACGATTACCAGCATAGGTAAGCTTATCCAACACCGTAATATGCACCTCGGGGTGCTCGCGCACAACATAGTGCACAAAATTACTGCCGATAAAGCCACAGCCGCCAGTAACAATAATATTTTTCAGACTAAAATTATTATCCATTTAGCTATTCCTTATGCCTTAACCAACAAAACTTTCAGGAGCAATACCACCCTCTGCTACTGTTTTTAAGTGTTTTCCATAATCGCTTTTACCGTAACGCTCAGCAGCGGAAATTAAAGTTTCTTTGGTTATCCAACCGTTACAAAAAGCAATTTCTTCAGGAACACTCACTGGTAAATCTTGTGCACACTCAACCGTACGAACAAATTCGGAAGCTTCAAAAAGACTTTCCATGGTGCCGGTATCTAACCACGCATATCCGCGACCCAACGTTTCAACGGAAAGTTCACCAGTCTCTAGATACATACGATTTAAATCGGTAATTTCATACTCACCACGTGCAGAAGGCGTAACTTTTGCCGCTCGGTCACATACATCACTCGGGTAAAAATAAAGACCGGTAACCGCGTAATTGCTTTTTGGCACTGTTGGCTTTTCTTCAATGGAAACAGCGTTGTAGTTAGCATCAAACTCCACAACACCAAAACGCTGTGGGTCATCTACCCTATAGCCAAACACGGTAGCACCCTTACCTTCCATTGCGCGCTCGACGGCATGCTGCAATCGTTGACCAAGACCGTTACCGTAAAAAATGTTATCTCCCAGTACTAGCGCACAAGGCTCACCAGTAATGAATTCTTTGCCAATAATGAACGCCTGCGCAAGACCATCGGGCGAAGGCTGTTCAGCGTAGCTCAATGAAACGCCAAATTGCGATCCGTCACCAAGCAAGCGTTCAAAATTTGGCAAATCGGTTGGAGTAGAAATGATCAAGATTTCACGAATACCCGCCAGCATCAACGTGCTTAGTGGGTAGAAAATCATAGGCTTATCGTACACTGGCAGCAATTGTTTGCTAGTAACAGAAGTAAGAGGATATAACCGTGTACCGCTACCACCTGCAAGAATAATGCCTTTCATATCTTTTTATCGTCCTTTCGAACAAATCATCCAATTATTACAACTACTCATTCCATTCAATATTAGTGCGAAGCACTTTGTTTACACCGCCGAAAAGCGACTTCTCCGATTCTAGCGCCTTGGTAATCGTCGCACCCGCTGCAACAACAGATCCGTTAGGGATCACCGCACCCTTAAGTACCATGCATCTGCAGCCAATCCAAACATTATCGCCAACCTCGACAGGTGCACTGGCAGGCTTACCATCTATTTGATGCGAATCAGTGTCCATAAACAGCGTGTCCCAGCTCACCAGCGAACCGGCACCCAAGCGCATCTGTTCATGACAAACAAATTCGCCCTTAGCCGAGTTTCGAAATCCCTTTCCAACGCTGAGCTTTCCATTTATCCCAACGCTAATTTTCGAACCCTGACCAAAAACCGCATCACCGTCGAAAACAACATCACCAGAACACTGCCAAATGCCACGATCGTAGAGCTTGTCAAAAATTCCAACCAGAGAATACCCTAACCTCACGCAACCTGGATACGAGGTTGTTATTTTTACAGTTCCATGAAGCTCGGCCAAAACGTAATTCCTAGCCACAAGCACCGGAAGGCGCACCCCCCCCCCAACCAAAATAATGCAGGTTAAAGCGCAGGGTCTTTATTACACTTGTCTCAAACAACTTAGCCAACTTGCGCATAGACAATTTCACCTCAAATCACTCGTGCAATTAGCAGTATTCAAGCACTTGTTTTAGTGACAACAGTACATGCAACTATATTTACGTTTATCAAATTTTAGTCAGCAACCGTTATCTTAGCGCTTAATAATTGAATAAAAATGATGACCTACACGATCATTTTCAGGAGGAAGCCGCATGTAATCACCATACCAACAACGCAAAAGCTCGTCATAGCCAATGGGTACAGGAGCATTAAAATCTTCAAACCTCATACTTACTGTTTCGCTAAACCACGAACGTTCACAAATTGGCTCGCCCGGCGTATCGGGCCAACAAAGAACATCACAAAATTTACAATCATCGAACTGATATTTATAACAAAGCTCGTTTAATAATTCCTGATATTTCTCTGGTTTACCCAACAATAAACTCTGAACTCGCTTAGCAAAACGTTTAAGTACTCTATTGCCTCGATTATTGCAATCAAAATTACCCGCTTTTGAATATTGAAGCATTAGCTTGTAAGCTATCTTTTTTCTCTCTAACGCCTCTTTCATACAATTAGCCAAACCGTCAAGCGGATAAATATCAATAAACACCCCCAGTTCGTCAATTTCATCACCATACTCTCCTACCATCTTAAACTCAGGATTTGAAACTCTAGAGATTAAAAATGGACGTCTTAGCCCCAATTCAGGGTTAATGGCGATATAAGTCTTAAGTTCAGATGGCCGCTTGTCAAAACACACCAAAAAACGTTCGTAATCAGCACGTGGCATTATGATATCCAAATCATCATCCCAAGGAATAAAACCACTGTGGCGTACCGCACCAATAAGGGTACCATACCCAAGCCAATAGGTAATACCTTCACGACGACAAACAATATCGATATTCTTTAGAATCTTCAGCGCTTCAAGCTGAATTTCGCGCACAGTGAGTTCGCCCTCCACAGCATTAGGAGCCTCCGTCTGTTTAAATTCACCCATCTAATCTTCCTTTCTCAAAACAATATAAATCAGATAAACCACAAGTGCACCCTCTCTAGCATCTCCAGTTATCTACAAGGGGTTGTGGCAGAACAGTTGCAAGCCGTACTCACACCTTGTGCTAAAATAGCAACGCTCATATTTTGAAAAATAAGTTTTTTATTCATGCAGAGTTCTCTTTCTAAATAAATATTTAGAAAAAAAGACTAGCCTATATCGCTTTATATAAACTTAACCTGCATATCTTTTATTATCTGATTTAAGAGTCGTTAAACTAAGAAGAAGCAGCCTTCTAAATCACATTGACAGAAAGACAATACTATCTTGATACCTTAAATCGAAAAACTAATTTTACCAACACAAGAGCAAAAATCACTTCATATAATGTAGCCGTCGAAAAGAAAAGATTCTGGAAAGATTCAAAAAAAACTAAGGGAATAAAATGGCAGTATTGAAGGTACATAAATAAACTTGGTTTTACCTGGAGTCGCTTTGTAATCCATGCACAAATACAAACCATAACAGCTATCGGGATAAAGCATAAATAGCCATAGTCGTACCAGTAGTCCCAAAATCCTGTCGCAACAGTCGCAGCACTACAAGTGGAAACTCTATGCCCGATATTAGATGGTTCAGAAGTGTCGAGTCCAAAAACATTGTCAAATTGGAGCAGACCAAAATAAACGCTGGAAAAAGAGTAAAGACCTATATAGTTGTGCTCTGCAACCCCATACTTGAGACTTAGGTTCAAATTGTTAAAAGATAAGGGAAAATAACCATAATAAACTGGAATGACGTTCGACAGCACTTCGGGTCCTGTATAGGCAATCAGCGTTGTGTAATCTAGGTCATACTTTCCGTTTTGATTCATACGGTCATTAGTCATTGATACAGAATACAAGGTGAATATACTAGCAAGAATAAGAACGACTACAACCATAGATTTATGCTTTTTTACCCTGGTCTTAATGCTGCTTAGAAACGTTTCGCTGTCACCATTTCTTTTAACTGCAGAATAGTAAAGACCAAAAAATGTGACTATCTGAACAACGGCTATTATTGATGAAATCCGCATATTACGAGTAATAGCAGGAAGCACAATTAGACCGAGAGAAAACAACAAGTACTTCTTTTTTTTGTTCACTAAATATGTTATTAGGTTCAGAGAAACAATTAAAAATAGGTTTCTAGTCACAAAAGCAATAACAGGTGCGGAATAAGCATGAATATCAATGCCAACAAAAGCAGGAACAAAAGAACCAGACCCCATGTAACTTTCGATAAAAAATAGTAACACAAAGATGAAATCCAAAATTAAAACTGCGTTTGTTGAAACCGAAACAGGCATCACGTCTAAATTAAACTTACAGGTATCTTTTACCAGTAAGTTATAAAAAAGAAGGCAAATATTCAAACAGGCAAATATAAAATAAAATTTTTCCGATGGTGTGTTATCCACATAAGCAGACCATCCCAAAAAATAAAGCGCCATCGGGAGATATATACCAACAAGCACAAACAAATTAAGGCCAATGAAACGGCGTTTAACAACAATAGAATATATTGCAACAGAAAACCACGCAAATAAAGTACATAAAAAAATATACAGCATACAATCACCCTATAGCCAGCGCTAGCTAGCCCGTTAGCCCAATCAGTTTCACATAGTTCATAAGTCTTTCAGCGATTCCCCGACTTCAAAAGAGCAAGATATAAATCATAGGGCAACCCTTTGTTTGTTGCATAAAAGTAATGTCCTTTGATAACTTTTTTTAAACTCTTTAGACCTCTAGAATCAAGCATTGAAATCCTAGCCCTTAGCCAGTTTTCAATACACGCAAGCATTTGCTTATCCTTTTCAGTAAGATATTCTTTTTCCTCACCAAAACGGCGCATCAGATTTACCCGCTCGACTAAATGTTCAATATCGCGAATACGTTCTTTTCTAGTTAGCTTCGTTCTTGCTGAAGCGTTACTGGCATGCCTTCGATACTTAACAAGGCGTTTGCTATAGAGAGCAAGCGTACCCTTAGTCTCAGCAAGTTCCCAAAGCACAGCATCATGAGCCCATTCATCGGGCCAAAACAGTTTTATCTCATCAACAAAATCTTTACGCACGCAATATGTACATCCCGGTCTTAAAACATATACTGCTTTATAATCAATTCCGTGCATAGATAGTGTTCCATCATCATTACCTTTACTTACGTTAGGAATTTGTTTTGAACCCTTTTCATAAAACGGTTCAACTTCGCAAGCAATAAGATCAATCTCGGGGTGGCTCTCCATTAGTCCTACCATTTTTGAAATCTTCTCACATGACCAAATATCATCCTGATCACATAAAAAAATCAAATCCCCAGATGCCTGGAAAATAAGTTCTCGAAAATTTTTTTTCCAGCCTTTGTTATGCTCATTAACTTCTAATTTCCAATGAGTAAGATTAAAACGTTTAATATAGTCCCTAATAATTGAAGGAGTACTATCTGAAGAACAATCGTCACAAATCAATACTTCATCTATGGGTATAATCTGTTCCCTAAGAGAGTCAAGCTGATTAACAATATATTGCTCTCCATTATATGAAGAAAGAACAAGAGAAGTTGTCAAATGTCTCATTTTTAAAACATCCTTCTGTGCAGAACAAGACCTATAGCCTTTAGTCACTTGATATCAAACTCTTCAACTATGTGTTCTTTTTTAAATCTCATATCGGTCGTAACGCATTTTCCTAGAATCGTTTAGCAATCCGTTTACCCCATGACATGCAAGGTTTTTCGATCAAAAACCAAGAACACGTTGCGAAGAAAAGCGTAATTACAAAAGAAACAAGCGCATAGATTAAAGAGGATTCTTGAGAGACCCCCCCCCAGTTGAACCACAATTTGCTGGATTGGAAACGCCCAAATATAAATACCGTAGCTGAAATCGTTCTTCTCAAAGCACTTAGCGAACTTAGGCTGCGACGCAAAGGCAAAAGAAAAGACAAAAACTGTCGTAGCTGCAATCATTAACAGTAGGCATAATGGACCCTCTTCACGAGCAAAAACAAGCATAAAAAGAACGGCCAGAACGGAGTATTGAGCGTTAAGATATTTGATAAGATTAAACTCATACACGACACACCCCATAAAAAAATAAGTGGCAAGCCTGAATCCTTCCTTACAAAATTCAGAAATAGCAAAATCAAAAGTCGACGAAATAAAATATCCGCAAATTAAAAAAATGAGCATTCCAAAGATTACTACCCTACGCGTTTCTCCAAAATAATCTAGAAGCTTATACACAAAGGGAACAATTAGGTAAAAAGCAAACTCATATCTAAGAGTCCACAAAGATCCATTTATTGCGGAATCGCATGGAAGACCCTCAAAAACACCAGGAAGTCTATCGATCGGAAAAAAAAGAATTACTTTTAAATAATTCCAAGTCTCTTGGTTACTGTAGTATTCGCTGAGGCTTAAACTTGTAAAGAGGGGACCAATGCAAAAAACTGAAAAAAATACCACGATAACAAGAGCTGGGAATATTCTAGCAGTTCGTCTAATGAAGTAACTTACAAAACTATTGGAGTGCTTCCAACTACTTGCTATTAAGTACCCACTTAAAAGGAAAAAAATATTCACCGCAATAGCACCAAGACCCTGCCCCATGATTACATATCCTTGTTTTCCTAAAAGAAAATCCATATGATAGTAAATCACTAACGAAGCAGCTATAAATCGAAGAAGATTAATGTTATTTTTTCTGTTGCCGTACGTTGAAAGTTCAACTCGCTCAGATACTTGAGCGGATTTTTCCTTCATGCCTCTTATACTCCTTTTCCAGTGATTTACCCGCAGTAGCAAATCTCAAATGCTGCATATTAATCGCTTTTTCTATAATGCTTATTAGCTCACTAATAGCAATGCATGTGAATAAAAGCATATATCGATACAAAATAGCAACCACACGCCTTTTATGCTTTATCTATTTTCTAATCACTTCTCGCTGCAATATATTATGAATACCTATTAAGTAGGTATCTACTATAGTTGAATCCACCCTGCTTATAGTTTCCCTACAGCCGCCGGTATTATAAGTTATTACTGGTGTGCCGCAGGCTTCGGATTCTAAATTAACCGTAGGAAAGTTGTCCTCTACCGTTGGGTTAAAGAAAACATCCGCAGCGGTATAAATAGCTGCTAGCTGTACAGGGGTTTTAGTTCTTGCCATGAGAATCACCAGACCCCCCCCCGGCGAGTTTCAGAACAGTTGTCTTAAGGTCAGATAAATCAGCGCTCACTGTTTCAGTTCCTTCAGGCTTGGCAACCTCGGCACAGGCACTACCTTCAACAACAATTGCACCAGTACCACATGCAGCAGCCTCGGCAACATTCATACCGAAGGTCTCCTCGCAGCTAGGATTAAGCAGCACATCGGCAGCGGTATAAACTTCTGCAAGTTGCTCAGGCGAATCGGTTCTGGGCAATGCAAGTAACCTATTGCCAACCTGCTTTATCTGCTTCTCGTTTAAACCTACACATACAACAGCAAATCGGTCGCTATCTAGCTCGCCAGCTAAGCGTACGAAGTCTTGCAATCCTTTTCGTTCGCTCCACTTGGATGCAACACCCAACACCATAAAGCGATTACCAATGCTGTAGCGCTCACGAAAATCGCTTGGTGTAGGTTTGAAGATATCGGTATTGATAGTATTGTGAACCACTTTCACGTCATACTTACCAAGAAAGCTTTGTTTTACCAAATCAGCAAGCCATTGCGAAGGTGTAATAAGCTGCACTCGCTCAGGCGGCAGCATGGTAAACAAGCGCTTCTTATTCTCGAAATTCCACTTAACACTGGCGTCGCCACCGAAAATAGTTTCAGGATATGAATCCTTCTGTGGACAAGAAGTATATGCAGTGCATTGAGTGCACCACTGCATACACTTTACATATGTAAAGTATATGCAGTGCCCCGTGAACGCCCAGCAGTCGTGCAAAGTCCATTTAACTTGACACCTGTGCTTTGC
This sequence comes from uncultured Eggerthellaceae bacterium, assembly GCA_964599515.1. GTDB lineage: Bacteria > Actinomycetota > Coriobacteriia > Coriobacteriales > Eggerthellaceae > CAKUOV01. The sequence continues at coordinate 8,778 of CAZRFO010000010.1, forward strand.
GAGCCATTCGAACAGCATCTCAACATTCAGGTAATAACCTATAAGCACGTGCAAGTGCACAACATCTGGATCAATTTCATCCAATTTTTTTAATAAACGTCGAGTAATACCTTTTGAATGAAAGCCCGCCTTGCCATCTAAACGCGTAAGTGCAGCGTCCATGCAAACCTTGGGGTATGTAGAAATTTTTTGCAAGTATTCATCTTGCTCGTGATTCCCGCGCGCCCAGAAAACCCAAGATTCATGACCCGCCGCTTGCAACTCACGGTGTTTCTTAAAAATAATAGAATCAGCCCAACCGTTCGAATATGCATTAATCTGCACGTATTTCATGCTATAACTTTCTCCATACCATTTTGTTCACAATGCCCGTGTAGCTTTGGATAAGCTTGATTACCTTTGTTGAAACATTGCGGTCAGCATAAGCTGGAACTTCAATACCATCATCACCTGCTGCATGCATTGCCACTGCCAAATCTACTGCCTGCAGAACTTGTTCAGCAGTAATTGAGCCCACCGTGAATACCCCTGCATCCATTGCCTCGGGGCGTTCAGTGCTCGTACGCACGCTCACTGCAGGGAATTTAAAGTACGAAGCTTCCTCGGGCAATGTGCCTGAATCGGAAACCACGCACAAGGCATTACGTTGCAGCTGATTGTAATCAAAAAACCCAAGGGGTTTGTGCTGAATTACCCGAGAATCAAATTTAAACCCACGTTTCTGAATCATATTTGCTGAACGGGGATGACAGCTATAAAGTACAGGCACGTCATAATTTGCCGCCATAGCATTGACTGCATTCATGAGACTCATAAAATTCGCCTCATTGTCGATATTTTCCTCCCTGTGTGCAGAAAGTAAAATATAGCGCCCCGATTCAAGATTTAAGTCATCAAGAACCGTTGACGCTTGAATACTGGGCATAGCAGCATCAAGCACTTCCGCCATAGGACTACCTACAACATAGGTATTTTCTGGGCGAACTCCTGTATCAAGAATATAGCGACGCGCTTGCTCTGAATAGCAAAGGTTTACATCACTCGTTACATCTACAATACGGCGAATAACCTCTTCAGGAAGGTTCTCATCCTTGCAACGGTTCCCTGCTTCCATGTGGAAAACGGGAATCTTCAGACGTTTGGCGCTAATAACGCAAAGGCAAGAGTTAGTGTCGCCCAAAACCAGAATAGCGTCGGGCTTTTCCTCCGCAAACAGCTCATATGATTTAGCAATCACGTTGCCCATGGTTTGACCAAGGTTATCACCCACCACACCCAGGTAATAATCAGGTTCACGAATACCAAGATCATCAAAGAATACCTTGTTTAGTTCGTAATCGTAATTTTGACCGGTGTGAACAATAGACAAGTCAAAATATTTATCGGCCTTCTTGACTATTTCGGAAAGCTTAATTATCTCTGGCCGCGTACCCATTACGACCATAAGCTTAAGTTTAGCCACCTAAATCACCTCGTAATGCGAATACAGGTCACGATGCGCACGAATCCAACCTGCCATTTCCTGTACCTGATCAGAATACGGCTTAGGCATATACGTAGGTTTGAAATTCGTGCGGACAAGGGTTTTATCCAGCTGAAGACTATCGCTTGGATTGATTTCAACAGCGCCACCACGTAGCTCTTTATTAAACAGCTGCAGCAACTCATATTTATTAATAGAACCCTTGGGAACCATATTAACTAATCCCGTAGCATCTTCTGCGGCTTCATGCTCCATAGCTTTTGCAAGTTCAAGTGTTGTTAAGCCAGTCCATATTGCACCGGTAAAGCCGTTAATAGGGCCGTTTTGCTTCATAAACCAATTTAACAAGCCAATACCGTTTTCATTGATATCAGGACCAACAATTGAGTTGCGAAATGTTAGGTTATGATTATCGTTCAGCTCACCAGCCGCTTTAGTACGATCATAATCGCTTTCACCATCGGGCTTGCTTGCTTCCGTATAAGGACCGGTATTACCTGCAAATACGCAGTCGGTGCTCATATGGAACACTCGCGTGTCGGAGCTGCCAACAATACGCGACAGAACATGTGGCAATTCGCCATTTAAATAAGCTGCTACCGGATTATTATCTGCAGCCTTATTTAATACTCCAACCGCATTAATAACAACATCGAAGTTGCCTTCCCCAATTGTCTTAGATAGCAGTTGCTCGTCTTGAGCATCTCCCTTAATACAATCTAAGAAAGAAACAGAGCGGCGCGAAAATCCCGTAACTTCATGACCTTGTTCCTTAAGGTAAAGACCAATTAAGTGGCCAGCCATGCCGGAGGCGCCAAGAACCAGAAAACGCATGATTATTGTACCGCCTCGTGTTCGCGCCCTTGCATAGCCAGCTGCACGTACTCGGTCGTTTTGATCTTCTCGACCGTCTCGGCAACGTTCAGCCTCCTTGTGTTGTGCGAGGTGTACGACTCCGTAGCCTGAGTTCGTACCTCGCCCTCCACAAAGAATTTGTCGTAGTTCAAATCGCGAGAATCGCAAGCAACGCGGAAATAGTTGCCCATATCCTCGGCGCGCAGACACTCTTCATAAGTCATCAGGGTTTCATAGAGTTTCTCACCATGGCGCGTGCCAATGGTGCGCACCTCGGTACGTCCGAATACCTGCTGCACTGCCTTGGCAAGATCACCGATTGTTGAAGCCGGCGCCTTCTGGATGAACAGATCACCGGGGTTGGCATGCTCGAACGCGAACTGCACGAGATCGACTGCCTCATCTAAGTTCATTAGGAAGCGTGTCATGTTGGGGTCGGTTACGGTGATGGGGTTGCCACTCTTAATCTGCTTGATAAACAGCGGAATCACGCTTCCGCGGCTGCACATCACATTGCCGTAGCGCGTACAACAAATGGTGGTTGTACCAGCTCCCGTACGAGCATTCGCGTAAATCACCGACTCCATCATTGCCTTTGATTTTCCCATGGCATTGATAGGATATGCAGCTTTATCAGTGGAAAGACACACCACGCGGCTGACACCTTCATCGATTGCTGCGTGCAGTACGTTATCAGTACCAATAACGTTTGTTCGCACAGCCTCCATAGGGAAAAACTCGCAGGAGGGCACTTGTTTGAGCGCCGCCGCATGGAAAATGTAGTCTACTCCGCGCATAGCATCGCGCACACTTTGCGCATCGCGAACATCACCAATAAAAAAACGAACTTTGTTCGCAAGTTCAGGTGCCCTTACCTGTAGCCTATGACGCATGTCGTCTTGTTTCTTCTCATCGCGACTGAAAATTCTGATTTCTGCAAGGTCAGTTTCCATAAAATGCTTCAGCACGGTATTACCAAAGCTACCTGTGCCGCCTGTAATCATGAGAGTTTTATCCGTAAAGGCTGTTGTCATCTATTTCCCTTCCGCTGTTGCGATAATTAAAGCTTCAATCTCGTCCATAAATCTATTTTTCATAAAATGCTGCCTAAAATAAAGCCGACCAGCCTCACCGCAAGTTTCATAAGAACTGCGATTATCGATAAAATCCTCCATCAGTTTCGCAAGTCCCTCAGCATCTCCAGCTGGCACAGATTTACCACAGCCAGACTCCGCAATAACCTTAGCTGCAGAACCGTTAATTGATGCCAGAATAGGTTTGCCAGCTGCCATATAACCTTGCAACCTACTAGGCAGCGTCGAACTTATCCAAGGCGCACCTGGAACGTTCAATGTAAGCACGCAGGCATCGGCCAAACGATAAAAGTTTGGCATATCCTCAAAAGGATGACGCCCATGAAAAATAATTTTCCCAGTTAAGTCGTTATCTTCAACGAATCTCTCACAATCACTAATGACTGAGCCCGTTCCCACAATATGAAGTTCAAAATCATTGCGGTGTTTAAGTAAATTAACTGCGTTTAATATGCAAGGCATATCTTGAAGTTTACCAATATTTCCCATAACCATGAAACGCGTCTTGTTTGAAGGTACAGGAGTGAAATTCATCGAAAGATATGAGTCTTCAGCAAACTGCGGTACATATTTGACCCTGGAACGGTCGAATCCATGTACCTGTTCAAAGCAATCAACGTAGGAGCTAGCATTAACAGCAACGAAATCAGCTTGACGGTAGATTTTAGTACTTGCATGCCTAATTAGCGGCATAGCAAATGCTAATTTTGATGGCAACATTGCCATTACAGCATCTGGCCATATATCTGCACAATAAAGAAAGGTTGGTATCTTAAAACGTTTCTTAGCATCCTTCATTGGAGCACACATAAAAACTGGTGTCAGCTGATAAGCAAAGATAACGTCAAAGTCGCCTTTAAGCTCATGAGCTTTTTTTTTGGCTGCTAGCATATAACTGAAGTAGTTACGCGCCAACCCAAAGATACCTTTCTGACGCGGAACTTCTTTTACTCGAATAATTTTCACACCATTATGTTCTTGAACACGATTTTTACCATTAAGGTATTCATCAGGCACAATGCCTGTGGGATAATTTGGAATACCAACAAGCGCGGTCACATCATGACCACGATTAACAAGCTCTTCACAAATATCTGTTATCTGAAAATGTTCAGGCCAATAATGCTGGCAAATCATAAGTACTTTCATACTTTACCTGCCACTCTTTTCTCTACCGAACATCACACCAAAAGTTCCTACAAAAACTGCGGCATCCATGGCGAAGCCGCAACCGTTAACGTATTCAAGCTCAAGCGCCTGGCGCTGACCGTTTTCCCATGTGGCTTTATTGCGCGCCTTAACTTGCCACCAACCGGTTATGCCAGGGCGCACACTTAAAACATTGCTTCGTGCTTCGCCAAACTCATAGGTTTCTGCAAGCGTAACGGGGCGCGGACCTATTACCGAAATATCACCTTTCAGCACGTTGATGAACTGGGGTGTTTCATCAAGTGACGTACGGCGGATGAAGCTGCCAATCTTGGTAACGCGAGGGTCATTATCAACTTTCTGTTCGCGATTCCACTGAGCCATCTGCGCTTCGTTTAAGTAGCGCTCTGGGTGCTCATGCGCATCTGCATACATGGAGCGGAACTTCCAGATGTCAATTTCCTTGCCGCCCTTACCCACACGCTTTTGCCTAAACATGGGACCACCCGGCGATTCTATTGATATCGCAGCCGCCAGCAGCGCGCCCGGGATGCACAGTACTACCAGCACGCACGAGCTGAACACTATGTCGAAGGTTCTTTTGCATACCTTGTAGAAAAGGCTGTTGT
>CAZRFO010000011.1:0-13983 GCA_964599515.1 uncultured Eggerthellaceae bacterium
GCGAAGGATTTAAGCGACTTTTGACTCGTTTCATTGAATCAAGAAGTTTTGTCACACCTTCCAGTGCGTAGAACTCACATTGGACCGGAATTACAAGCTTGTCAGCCGCCACAAAGGCGTTAATTGTAAGTAAACCAAGTGAAGGAGGGCAGTCAACAATAATGTAGTCGTATTTACCTCTTAACTGCGTTAGTGCGTCTTTTAATCGGCTTTCACGAGCAATTTCATTTACGAGTTCAACCTCTGCACCTGCAAGATTGATCGTGGCAGGTAAAATGTCCAAACCAGTTGCTATATCAGGAATAATAGCTTGATAAACTGGCAAGTCTGCAAGTAAAACATCGTATATGCAGTGTTCAACAAGGCCTTTTTCAACACCAAGACCACTTGTAGCGTTACCCTGAGGGTCAAGGTCTACTAAAAGTACTTGTTTATTGCACGCTCCGAGTGCTGCAGAAAGATTAACGGCGGTTGTAGTTTTTCCAACGCCACCTTTTTGGTTGATTACAGCAAAGATCTTTGTTTCGCCAATCACGTGAGTCACACGAGCCTTTTGATCATACGATTTTAGCTCTCTGGAAGTAGGTTCATCCTCTTTAATTACATTTTTAGGTGCTCTTTCAACAACTTCGGCCTGATTTATATTCAAAACCTCTGCGTCTCTAATCTCTTCCCTATTGCTCTCATTTACGATAGTCTCTGCTGCGTTTTTATTCCGATTATGACCATCAAAAAAACCCACGTGGGCCTCCTTTCTTCGCCCAAAACGCATAAAACTTATGCCGACCAGTATAGAAGTCAAACAACAACGCGGCAAGGCATATTTTTAAATTCAAAAAAATAAACTCTCTAGCGGCTACCAAAAATAACAATGTTTCACGTGAAACACATGCTTTCGTTGAAGAACTAACGAACAGCCTGACAACAACATGTTTCACGTGAAACACTACTCATGATATAAATCAATTGAAGATGCCTTACACTAACCGCCAAAATCAATTTGTTTCACGTGAAACACCATACAACAAAGAAAAAATTAAAAACCTTACTACAAATGATGACACACTGGCCACGGAAGAGTTTCGACAAAACTTTTAACGCTTAAGCAAGACCAAACACTTTAGCTTTCTTCAAAATACCTTTCAATTAGCGTTTTTCTCTTCTTAAGAGTGTTTCACGTGAAACAAAGAATAGAAAATACAAATTTTAATAAGCTAACTAAACAACAAACGGAAGAATATAATGCCGACGCATGCAAGCATTAACACCTGTCAAGGGCGGCAAGGTATATTCACTCATAGTCCTGTGCTTGAATTTTCGTGATAGGAAAATAATGTATCACGAAAATTCTGCGTGCGGGATTCGCTCATACACCATGCCGCCCTTGCCTTTGGAAGATTTCCATACCCAACACGACAAAGTGGGATATCCATAGGCTTGGGGTGGCGGAGCTCACATGTGAAACGAGGCGTGCAGGCAGAGGGTTGAGGCGACCATGTGAGGTTGTGGATAAGAGGGTGCAACTTCCGTACCAAAAAACCGCACGTTATCAGCTGTATAATTCATCTCAAGTGAAGCATTATCCAAACCGAGCCCTGCGTCGCTGAACGCCCTCTGCCTGCACACTGAGCGCCAACCACCCCAGCCCAAAGATAAAACAACAAACGAATGCCCTTATCCGCCACGTCTAAATGACTACGCTACTGAGCGACTGAGCCCGCCACCCAGGCAAAAGATAAAGCTGCGTCGCAGAACGCCCTCTGCCTACACACTGTAGACCAACAACCACGAACCAAAAGATAAAACATTTGACAGCAGCTAATGTTTCACGTGAAACAAAACTCACATGCAAGGCATAAAAAAGAAAGCTAAAGTGGTTGTCGTTGCGCCATCCCATTGCGGCGCGGAAGTTTCACTTGTGCATTTTTGAATTTCTCAAAAACTAAAATGCGTCTGTATGTTTCATTGTCGCTTAGGTAAAATTCTCTATCAGAAATAAGCTTAAGCCCTAGTTTATTCTCCAATGCTAACGCATGGCTAAACTCTTCTTCTGAAATACGTGCTTTATAGCAAATCAAATGTCCGCCTTTATTAAGAAGGGGAGAAGCTAGCTCCATTAATGATCCGGTTTGCGAAAGAGCTCGCGCTGTAATTACCGAAAATGCTGCCGCTTTTGAAGAAGCAAGTTCTTCTGCACGCCCGGGGAAAACAGATATAGAGTCAGATAAACCTAGCTCTAAAGCAAAGCCTTCAAGAATTTTGGCCTTTTTCTTTACAGATTCTACAAGGGTTGTTTTTCTTTCACTTGCTATTGCAAGCGGAATTCCTGGATATCCAGCACCAGAGCCTAAGTCTGCATACAAACCATCCGGAGCAGCGTTAAGCTCTTGAATACCTGCGAGTGAATCTTCTATATGAAGTATCTTCGCCTGTTCCACAGAATCTATTCTTGTAATATTTGTAACTTCGTTAGCTTTAATAACAAGATTTAAATGTTTTTCAATTAATAAGCGTTTATCTTCATTTAAATCTATACACATAAATTAATCTCCTAAATTAAGGCAAACAAAAAGCTCTGGGTAATTATATGCCCAGAGCTTTAAAGTGTAACTTAAATATAAAACAGTTGTTAGTATTTATAGTGGATAAACCACAACGTGGCGATATTGGCCTTCATCTTCGGATTCTGTTCTTACACGGTCATCTTGTGCAAGTGTAATATGAACAATACGGCGCTCATATGGCGTCATTGGACGCATTCTTCTTGGTCGTTGTTCTTTAACAGCGCGGTTAGCGGTGCTTATAGCAATTGCTTCAAGCTTTTGACGTTGGCGGGATTTATAAGATTCAACATCAATTATTAGCGGATAACGGAAACCAAGTTTACGCGTCACAATTGTAGAAACCAAAAGCTGGATATTATCAAGCGTCTTTCCATGGCGGCCAATAAGTGCTCCACCATCGTCACCTGTAATATCAAGTATTAGTTCACCCTCATCGCCTTCATATTCGTCAATAACAATTTCGCCAATGTCAAAGTATTTAACAATATCTTGTAAAACTGCTATTGCCGTATCTGCAACGTGATCTATTTCTTCTTCAGTTAATTGTGGCTTTTTTGCAAAATTGGAAGATGGTTCTTCCTCTTCATCAATAATTTCTTCTTCTAAAATATCTTCAGACATTATGTAGCTCCTAAAAATAACTAACGCTTCTTTGTTTGGCGTTTCTTTTTAGCCTTACGTGTAACTTCTACTTCAATAGGCTTAACTTCAATAACTTGTTCCGCCATTTTCTTTTCGTCTTTAGTTTTAATTATCTTGCGAGAAATAAACTGTTGCGCAATAGCTATAAGGGAAGAAGCACCCCAGAAAAGCAAAACACCTGCAGGAGAACCCCAGCCAATCCAAAGCATCATAATACTCATAACTCCAGCCATAATAAGCATTTGACGTTTTTGATTTGGGTCGGTTGATGTTTGTGAGAAGAGCATTGGAACAAACGTTGCAAAAGCAAAAATAAGAATCAAAATAATGTATGGAATTGCAACAACAATACCTTCTGCAAAAGCACCAGCAGGTGTCTGGGTCAAATTTGGTACAAGGTTGTAAAATTCATAAGACCCAGATGAAACATATTCTTCCATGTTACGAAGTACTTGGAAAAGAGCAATAAATATAGGCATCTGAATAAGCATTGGGATACATCCTGCAACAGGATTAAACTTTGCCTCTGCATATAATTTTTGCGTCTCTTGGTTTAGACGAACCGGGTCGTCCGCAAACTTCTCTTTAAGAGCATTAACTTTTGGTGTAATTTTGCTCATTTCATATGAAGACTTAGTTTGTGTATACATCAGCGGCGTAATTACTGCACGGAAGATAATCGTGACAATAAGAATAGCCATACCCCAGTCTCCAACGACGTTGTAGAGCGCTTGGATTACCCAAAAAATCGCATCTTTAAACGCTTCCCACATAAAACAATCCTTTCTTCTAATATTCCAAAGGGGAGTAATAGTTACTTAGGGAACTGGATCGTAACCATGTCCTCCACCCGGACGGCAACGTATAAGGCGCTTAATAGTAAGTATTACACCTTTAATAAACCCATATTTCTTTAGAGCCTCTATGGCATACTCAGAACATGTAGGTCTAAATCTACAACAACCCGGAAATTGGGGTGAAATAGCGTAGCGGTAAAAGTGTATAAGAAAAATAACTATTGAACAGGGAATATTTTTAATAAAGTGAAAAATTTTCTTTAACATAGCTAAACATCCCTAGTTTATACGTAAAACACAAGATGAAATAGCTTTTTTGTAAGCCTTTTGAGTAGAATCACAGACATCTTTATATAGAGCCATACAAATTTTTGGCTTTGCAAGAAAAATTATATCTATGCCGTCAGCTGGAGCTCCTATAAATCTAGCAATCTCCCGCATACGCCTTTTTGCTGAATTTCGCCAAACTGCATTGCCGTATTTTTTCCCAGCTATAAATGCAACACGACCGCTCGATATTTCTCGGCGGTCGCGTTCATGTTCTAAAAGAATAAGCGTGAGATACGGAGTATGAAAGCGTTTCCCATGCGTAAATAGATAAGATATCTCCAAGCTGGACTTAATTGTGTCCAAGAAAAATTCCTAGTCTACGCAGAGATGCTTACGACCCTTTGCACGGCGAGCAGCCAATACTGCACGGCCACCTTTTGTAGCCATGCGTGCGCGGAAACCATGGGTCTTAGCACGCTTACGCTTATTTGGTTGATAAGTGCGCTTCATGTTTAATTCCCTTTCGTCTAAAGAATAGCTTTAAAATTATATTCCTAAAAAAGCCCTTGTCAATAATATATTTTATTTACCAACGCAAGCGGCATTACATTACTTAATGTGACAGTATTTTTTTATTTTTTTTCGCAATTTTTCAAAACAAAAGAAGCTTGGAAAAATATTTGAAAAACAGATTGAAAAAATACTTTTACACAAATATTTTTTCATACGCATGAAAAAAGAAACGCCTAAATTGTGGAAAAAGTGGAAAACTTTTTTTAAACAATTTTAACCATACATGAAAGGGTTAAATTATCTGCACTTTCTTTAATATTCTATTCTTAACAATGAATAATATAAACATAAAATAGCACATATCCCACAAACGGGACATAATATATATGACCTGCGGTTTTATTACTAAATACACTATAGATGTCTAAGTTGCCGCTCACCTTATATAATCAACACGAACACTAGTCCCCTTATTTAAATTTAAAAAATTATCAACTGGGAAAACACCTACTTATTTAAAAAGTCAATAGCAAATTTCCACAATTGTAAATATTTTTCAACCGCAACCAGTAAGTTTTTTTTCAAAGTTTTGCACTTTTTCTGAATAACTTGTGGAAAACTATGAAAAGTCCGAGTCATCGTTTGAAAAATAAAAACAAACATGAATAATTTTTAACCGTCAACTTTTACTTACTAAATAGCCATATAACTTATACACAATAAATACTTTATAATGCAAAGCCACCCCATTAAATTAAAGGAAAGCTATGAGCATGAGCGAGCAAAATGAAATAACAGAATCAGAGCAGGAATACGACTATAGCTATGTTTCTTCCACTGCTCGCGTTGCTTGCTACGATGATCTTCAAAGCGCTCCGCGAATTATAGAAGTTTTACCTGATACGACAGCAGAATATATAGAAAAACTTACAACTACAGTTTATGAGCAATCCCATATGCTAGGTGGTTCAATTCCATATACTCACATTAGAGAAGTTACAGAAAATTTCATACATGCAAAGTTTGCAGAAATAATAGTTTCAATTCTTGATAACGGAAACACAATTAGATTTGCAGACCAAGGCCCAGGTATAGCTCAAAAAGAAAAGGCAAAATTACCAGGATTTTCTTCGGCAATAGAGCCTATGAAAAAATACATTAGGGGTGTTGGCTCTGGTCTTCCAATTGTTAAAGATTATCTTGACCTACAAAATGGAACTATAACAATTGAAGATAATCTTGTAGCTGGTGCAGTTGTTACTATAAGCCTTGTTCAAAAAGAAACCACAGAAGCACGCGCACATACAACTCAAAAAAATAAAGAGGTTATAAAAAGCCGTTCCCTACCTGCACTTTCAGAACGTGAACAAGATTTTATACGTCTTTTATATAAAGAAGACGAACTACGAATTACAGATTTAATAAATAAAACAAACCTTTCAAATTCAACTGTTTTTACAACACTTAGACATCTGGAAAGTCTTGGATTAGTTGAGGTTATAGACCAAAAAAAGCGAAGACTTACAAAAACAGGCATTGATGTTGCGCAACAAATTTAAATAACAAATTAATACTTAATTAATTAGAGGATAAACATGAACGGAAAAGAAATTGCTCTAGCATGGGAGCGAATATGTATAAAAATTAAGTCTTATTCTGGTGTTTCTGCATCACAAATTGATGCAATTTTTTCACGTCTTGAACTACAAGCTATTGGATCTGACTGTGCGTTTATTACAGCAGACACAGACTTTATACGTAATTGGGTAGAGCGTTATTATTTTGATTATTTAAAGCAGGCATTTAAAGATATTTATGGCACAGATTTCACTATATTTTTAGAGTTAAATAATATGCGTCCATCTGCGGAAATAACACAATCAATCCCAGATATTCCAGCTTCTGCACTTTTAGAAGAATCACGAAAGGAAACTATTACTTCTAAACGTATAGAACAAGAAAATAAAAAACAAACAACTACAAAAGATATAGAAACAAAAATACTTGAAGAATATGAAAATAAAGAATTAAATGAACCATACACATTTGATCACTTTGTAATAGGAAATTCAAACCAAACTGCATATAAAATGGCAGTTTCTGTTGCAGAAAACCCTGGTAAAAAACAAGCACTTAACCCATTATTTATATATGGAAAATCTGGCCTTGGAAAAACGCATCTTCTTCGCGCAATTCAAAACTATATACAAAAATCTAGACCAAAGTTGCGCGTTGTTTATGTAGACTCCGCTGAATTTTTAAATGACTATACAGACTCTGTTGCAGCTCACGAAACAGAAAAAACAAGCTATAAAAAATTTAGAAATAAATATGAACAAGCAGATGTTCTTTTAATTGATGATGTTCAGTTTTTTCAATTTAAAACTCAAACTTTAGACATCCTTTTTCAATTTTTTAATAGTTTTATAGATAAAGGAAAACAAATTGTACTTTCCGCCGATAGATCACCAAAAAATATAGATGTTGACGAAAGATATCGCTCGCGGTTTGCAAGCGGTGGTACTTTTGATATTCAGCCTCCAGAAATTGAAACAAAACTAGGCATTATAAAAAATTATATTGATGAATATAATGAAAATGAAGACGGAACAAAAATTAGTATTTCCCCGGAAATTCAAAATTATATTGCTGAACATTCATCATCTAATATTCGTGAATTAAAAGGTGCTGTAACTATTATCATTTGTAAGCTTTTAGATAAACAAACAATGAGTTTATCTGATGCAGCAGAAATACTCCGGGAACACTTTCAGGGAAGCGGTGCTAAAAAATTATCAATTCAAGATATACAAAACCGCGTAGAAAGCTTTTATAAGGTAAAACACACAGACCTAATAGGCAAAGGTAGAAGTAAAAATATTGTTTACCCAAGGCAAATAGCAATGTATCTAAGCCGTGAGCTTATACCGGATATTTCATTTGACCAAATAGGAGATGCGTTTAATCAACATCATACAACTGCAATTTATTCGCATGAAAAAGTAGGAAAAGGGATAGCTCAAAACAGAGAAACACGTGAAGAAATAGAGGCACTTCGTAGAATTATTCTGGAAGAATAATGGTTAAAAACTAGTTAGTTTCTTCATATAAAGTGGTTAATTAAGTGATAATAAAAGTAAACTAAATAGTATGTTTTTAGGAATTTGTTAAGTTAGAATTATTGAAATTTAAACATTTAAAAAGTGATAATAAACAGCATAAATGAACGATTTTCACATTTTCACAAAGCTTATTACTACTATTAAATTTTTATATATAAATAGAAGGGAAGATAAAAATGAAATTTAGTATTTCACAAACAGAACTTCAAAATGCATTAAATGTTACATTAAAAGGAACATCTACTAAATCAACTCTTCCTGTGCTTTCTGGTATTTATATAAAAACAAACAAAGACTCGCTTATTTTTCAATCAACAGACCTAGATTTATCTATTCAATACGAAGCTTTAGCTTTAATAGAAGAAGAAGGAGAAACCGTAGTACCTGGAAAATTATTTTCAGACATTATTAAGAATTTTAGTGATGCCGCAGTACATGTTTCTGTAAGTGATAATACAGCATCAATTCTTTGCGATTCTTCATCGTTTATTATTCACACACTTGACCCGGCAGATTTTCCAGCTTTCCCTAAAGTTGAAATACAACAGGAACTAAAAATTCCAGCAGAAACATTTATAAATATGGTGCGTGAAGTAAGTAAGGCTGCATCTAAGGACGAAACAAAACCAGCTTATACTGGAATAAATATTTCTCTTGAAGATTCAAATCTTTCAATGGTTACAACAGATACATATAGGTTAGCATTTGCAAAACAAGAAATTACAACTGAAGCTAAAGAATTCCAAGCAGTAATTTCATCTGGATTTATGTCTGATATTGCTTCTTTTGCAAAAGGTGTAGGAACAGTTACACTTGCACTTACAGAAAACCAAATTGTTATAACTTGCAACAATACAATTTATATTAATAGAAAAATAGAAGGAAACTTCCCTCCATATAAGCGTATTATTCCAAGTTCGTACACAACTAGAATAAAAGTTGATAAACAAAAACTTATATCTGCTGTAAAACGTGCAAGTATTCTTACCTCAACAGTAGCTGCGGTTAAATTTGAAATAGATATACCGTCTCAAACGCTACAATTATCTGCAACCCATGACACTGGTTCTTCTAAAGAAACACTCCCAATTAGTGGAGAAGGAGAAAATATACAAATTGGGTTTAATTGCGCTTATTTAGTTGATGGTATTTCATCAATTGAATCTGACGATGTATATATAGAGTTTATTAACGCAAGTAAACCAGGTGTATTTAAACCATCAGCAGAAGATAATTTCTTATATCTTGTTATGCCAATACGTGTATAGGAAATTTCTGTGTCATTAACAATTAAAAATGTAAATCTAAAACAGTTCAGAAACTATAAAGAGTTTTCTTTAGAAAACTTAGGAACTCTTACTATTTTTGTTGGAAAAAACGCTGTTGGAAAGACAAATATTATAGAAGGAATTCGTCTTCTAACAGGTATTTCACCACTTCGTAGTGTAAAAATTAAAGATTACATTTTAGATGGAGAAAAAGAAGCATCAGTTTCTATTAGAGTTATTGGCGATAACAGAGACCTTCTTTTAAAAACTAATATTACAGAAGGAAAAAGAAAGTTTTTTATAAATGAGAAATCAAAAACAATAACTGAAATGCGTGGAATAGTTCCATCTGTTGTATTTACACCAGACGACTTATCGCTTGTTAAAGGAACTAGTAGAAATAAAAGAAAAGCTCTTGATAATTTAGGTTTTCAAATTAATGCAAACTACGCAAAAGTAGTTAAAGATTATGAGCAAATAGTTAGACAAAAAAATAAACTTTTAAAGGAAGAAAAAGATACAACATTTTTAGATAGTATTAATGAGGTTGTAATTACATGTGGAACACAGCTTCTTTGTTATAGGTTAAGACTTTTTCAGGTTATAAAACCATATGTAGAAATGTGTTATAGGGAAATTTCTGGTAATAACGAAGATTGTGAATTGCACTATATTTCTTGTTGGGGTGAAGAACTCACATCAATAGAAATTAGTAAGGAAAAGTTTAGATGCGCGTTAGAAAATGAGCAGAAAACTAAATTTAAACAAGAAGAACAACGTGGTGCATCTATAGTTGGTCCACATTCAGACCAAATAATCTTTTTAATTAATGGAAAAGATGCTTCTAATTTTGGAAGTCAAGGCCAGCAAAGATCTTTAGTTTTGGCTTGGAAAATATCTGAAGCAAAGGTAATTCAAGATATTTTAGGGGTTGACCCAATTCTTTTGCTTGATGATGTTATGAGCGAACTAGATGAAACGCGAAGACGGCAACTAACAAAGTTTGCATTACAAGGAATGCAAACTTTTATAACAACTACAACACTTGACTATTTTACAGATGAACTTTTGTCTATCGCTCGCATTATTCAGCTTCCACATGTAAAGGAAGCTGAATAATGCGCCTGGCTGATGGGATAAAACAAAATTTAGATAAATTTGCAAGTAATGATGAAGAAATTTCACTACTGATGTACCAGTCAGAAGTTGAAAATACTTGGAAGAGCGCGATTGAAAAATACTTACGTCGCGGAGCAGATACTGTACTTAAAAGTACGAATGCTGTTTATAGGATGAAAAAAGATGAGCAGATGCATCTAATTGTGTATATGGAAGATTCTGCCGCAAGATCAAATGTTTCTTTGAAAGAGGGATTTATAAAAAAATTTTTCTGCGATGCTGGTCTTGAGTATTCTGTTTTTGAGCTCTTACCTTCACGTCGTTCTATGAAAAATCGCCATCCTTTTGAAACTTTTTCACGTGAAACATCTGATAATTCCCAACAGGAAAGGGAATTATCAGATGCGGAACGCCAAGAGATTATTGAAAGTGCAAAAGAACTTTCAGACCCAGCGTTAAAAAAGGCCTTTATAGAGGCATTTGCAGCCACTCTAAAGTACGATTCTTAATGTATGTATGTATAGGTATGTTTTTTAGGTAAAGCCTACACCTTAAAAACCGCCATAAGCACCTTAAACCACAAATCGTAGTGGCTCATATGCTATAATTCGCAAGATATAGTTACTTTCTGTGGTTTTTTAGAGAAAGGAGCTTGTTCGTGGTTGAGCAAGACCCAAGTACTTATGATGCCTCGAGTATTCAAGTTTTAGAGGGGCTAGAACCTGTTAGAAAACGTCCCGGTATGTATATTGGTTCTACTGGTCCTCGTGGTTTACATCATCTTGTTTATGAGGTAGTTGACAACTCAGTTGACGAAGCTCTTGCTGGATTTTGTGACAATATTGATGTCACTATCAACAAAGATAATTCTGTAACAGTAAAAGATAATGGCCGTGGTATTCCAATTGATGAACATCCAAAAGAAAAACTCCCAACCGTTGAAGTTGTTTTAACAATTCTTCACGCCGGTGGTAAATTTGGTGGAGATGGATACAAGGTTTCTGGTGGTCTTCATGGTGTAGGTGTTTCTGTTGTAAATGCTCTTTCCAAAAGAACAGAAGTTGTTGTTTGTCGCGATGGTGGTGAATACACTATTGCTTTTGAAAAAGGTATAACAGTAGAAAAGCTTCATAAAACTGGAACAAGCACATCCACAGGAACAACAGTAACATTCTGGCCAGATGAAACTATTTTTACTGAAACAACAGTGTTTGACTATGACACACTTGCAACACGCTTCAGAGAAATGGCGTTTCTTAATAAGGGGCTAAAAATTACTCTGCGCGACCTTCGCAAACATAAAGAGTTTCAATCACCAGTTTATGAAGATGAAGATGGCGAAGTTTCTGCAGAAGCAGAAGCGGCGGCTGCAAATGCTGCGGCTAGTGCGTCTGGCGCGGATGGATCAACAGCCTCGCAGGATGCGGCAGTTGCGTCAACTTTAGGAGCCGCCGGTACAAGCGAACAACAATCAAAAGATACAGCAAGCGATGACATTCGCGAAGAATCATTCCAATATGCAGGCGGAATTGTTGATTTTGTAACTTGGCTTACAAATGGAAAAGAAGCTCTAAATAAGCCAATTTATTTTGACGCAGAAAGTGAAGATGGCTATGTGGAAGTTTGTATGCAGTGGACTTCTTCGTATTCTTCAAATTCTGTTTTGGCTTTTGCAAACAACATTAACACCCATGAAGGCGGCACACACCTTGATGGTTTTAAGCATGCGGTAACAAAAACTTTAAATGATTATGCGCGCGACAAGAAAATTCTTAAAGGAAAAGATGCAAACCTTACAGGTGATGACTGTCGCGAAGGTTTGGCAGCAATAATTTCTGTAAAGTTGCATGAGCCGCAATTTGAAGGACAAACAAAGACAAAACTTGGTAATACAGAAATTAGAAGTTTGGTTCAAGGCGCTGTTATGCGTGGACTTTCAGAATATTTGGAAGAAAATCCAGCTCCAGCTAAGCGTATTATTGGGAAGGCTTCGCAAGCTTTGAAAGCCAGGGAAGCCGCGCGTCGTGCTAGGGAAACAGCTCGTAAAGGCGTGCTTGAATCATTTGCACTTCCTGGAAAACTTGCTGACTGTTCTTCAAAAGACCCAGCGCTTTCCGAAATCTTTATTGTAGAGGGCGATTCTGCTGGTGGCTCTGCAAAGCAAGCGCGCGACCGCAAATATCAGGCAATTATGCCTTTGCGCGGCAAGATTTTAAATGTAGAACGCGCAGGTCAGCATAGGGCTTTGTCAAGTGAAACCATTTCTTCTTTGATTACTGCAATTGGTACAAACATAGGCGAAAATTTTGATGCTAGTAAGGCCCGTTATCATCGCATTATTATCATGACCGATGCTGATGTTGACGGTGCTCATATTCGTTGCTTGCTTTTGACTTTCTTCTATAGGTATATGCGCGACCTTATTAGCCTTGGTTATATTTATTGCGCCCAACCGCCGCTTTTTGGTTTGAAGAAAAAGAACTCAAGGTCTCCTAAGGTTGAAAAATATATCTTTGATGAAAAGGCGCTGAAAAAGCATATGTCTGAAATTGCAGACCCAGATAAATATGATGTTCAGCGATACAAAGGTTTAGGCGAAATGGACCCTGAACAACTTTGGGAAACAACAATGTCTCCGGAAAATAGGACACTTGTGCAAGTTAGTATTGATGATGCCGTAATGGCAGAAAGTGTTGTGACGGAATTGATGGGGGATCAGGTTGAACCAAGGAAGTTGTTCATCCAAAACCATGCAAAAGACGTCCGCTACTTAGACATTTAAAAGGAGGTGTGCTATGGCTGAAAATGAAGAATTTGATAGCGAAAAATCGAATATTTTAACAACTGAACTTGGCAATGAAATGCGCACCTCGTTCTTGGAATATTCCATGAGCGTTATTGTTGCGCGTGCGCTGCCAGATGTGCGTGACGGCTTAAAGCCAGTTCACAGGCGTATTCTTTACGCAATGTATGAAAGCGGAAATACGCCAAACAAGCCGCATGTAAAATCTGCCCGCCCTGTTGGCGATTGTATGGGTAAGTATCACCCACACGGTGACGCAGCAATTTATGACACTATGGTTAGGTTGGCGCAAAGCTTTAACATGCGCGTGCCTTTGGTTGATGGCCACGGCAACTTTGGTTCTATTGACGGCGACAGCGCAGCTGCTATGCGCTACACAGAAGCGCGCCTTGACAAGCCTGCAATGGAACTCTTGCGTGACCTTGACAAAGATACGGTAGATTTCCAACCAAACTACGATGAAAGCTTGCAAGAACCTTCTGTTTTGCCAGCTCGTTTTCCTAACTTGTTGGTTAACGGGTCTAGCGGTATTGCTGTTGGTATGGCAACAAATATTCCGCCACATAACTTAGGCGAAGCAATTGACGCAGCGTGCTTGGTTATGGATAAGCCAGATGTAACTACTGAAGAGTTAATGCAAGTTATGCCTGGCCCAGACTTTCCAACTGGCGGCACAATTCTTGGACGCCAGGGAATTTTGGATGCGTATAACACTGGGCGTGGTTCTTTAACTATTCGCGCAAAGTGCGAAATAGTAGAGGGCAAAAACGGCAAGTATTCAATTGTTGTAAAAGAGATTCCTTATCAGGTTAATCGTAAACGTTTGCTTGAAAAATTAGGCGAACTTGTCCGCGATAAGAAACTCCCAGAAATTAGCAATATTCA
>CAZRFO010000012.1:0-7176 GCA_964599515.1 uncultured Eggerthellaceae bacterium
AATTGCAGTGTACCTGTTCGCAAGGTCAGGTAATCTTGGAGCGTAAAGAATAAAAAGAACGCGCATATAAGCCAAGAAAAATGAGCAATTTTTTCGCGAACAGGGCGAACAAAAACCGACACAATATAAAGCAGAGTATATATGGAAGCACATACGGTTATGAAATATGGCCACATTTGTGCTTTGTATAAAATTTCAATTGGGTGCACTTGAGGAAGAATCAAAAATTCTGCAAGCGAAATGCCCATTCCAACATATGGTATTAGCATTTTCAGTGCATCTTTTAAGGAAGTGCGCTGAATAATTGGCTCTTTTTTCTTTACAAAGAGCTTTGCCTCTTCCTTTTTTTGCTCTTCTTTTAAATCAACATGGGCCATTACTTTACCGCCTGGAACCTAGTTGAACTCAAGCATATCCATGATTGCATGACGGCATTCAATGAATTCTGGAGAAATGCGGTCGCGTGGGTGGGGAATATCAATTTTAACCTCACCAACAATTTTGCCAGGTCGTGGGGTCAATACTACAACGCGGTCTGCCATATATACCGCTTCTTCAATGTCATGCGTTACCATCAAAATGATTGGTTTGAAGCGGTCTCTCATCTTTAAAATTTCATCTTGAATAACAGCACGAGTGAATGCATCAAGTGCGGAAAGAGGTTCGTCAAGCAAGATGATACCTGGGTCAAGCACAAGCGTTTGTGCAATGGCAACACGTGCAGCCATGCCGCCAGATATTTGGTGTGGGTAAGATTTTTCAAATCCAGTTAAACCCATAAGGTCAATCAATTGCTGAACGCGCTCTTTTTGCTGCTTATAAGTTTTGCGTGCCTTTAAGCCAAAAGCTATATTGCCTTCTACTGTAAGCCAAGGGTAAAGGTTTGCTTCTTGGAATACAAAACCACGGTTATATGATGGGCCTTTTACTGGCTCTCCACCATATTCAATGGTGCCGCCTTGAGCTTGGTCAAGCCCCGCAACTAGGCGAAGAAACGTAGACTTTCCGCATCCACTTGGTCCAATCAGTGCAACAAGTTCGCCATGTTCTGCTTCAATGCTGAAGTCTTCTAGTGCAACAAGTTCTCCTTTTTCAGAATCGCTAAATACGCGGCGCACGTGTTGTGCAACAAGTTTTTTGTCAGCTTCACGGACAGCTGTTGGTTCGATTGCGCTTACCACTGGACAACCTCCTTAGACCAGCTCATGGTATGGCGCTGGACGATAAACAAAAGTGTGATTAGAACAAATGCCATAAGTATGAATGTTATGGCTACGGCGTAGATGATGTCATAAGACATATAGCTTTGCGCCCAGCTTAGGCGCCATCCCAAGCCACCTTCTACACCCATAACTTCCGCCGTAACAAGTGAAGTGAGCGAGAAGCAAAATGCCATAAATAAGCCTGTGAATATGCTTGGCGCTGCGGCAGGATAAACAACGTGTTTTATTATGTACCAGTTTGACGCACCAAGTGTTTGCGCGCGTTCAATGCTTGCTCTGCTTACAGACCTAATTCCGCCTGCTAAGTTTACGGAAAGAGGGAACCATGTTGTTGACGCAATAACAATGAGTGCGGCAAAGTGATTAGATGGAGCAAGAACAAGTGAAATTGTTACCCAAGCAACGCCTGGAACAGGACCAATAATCTTGATGATTGGGCTTAGCCAGTAGTTTGCGTGCTTGCTGTACCCCATAGCAGAGCCCCATAAAAATCCAAGCACGCCACCCATGGTGACACCTTGTAAGTACAAGGTTACCGAATTATATAGGTCTCCGGCTGTGCGGTCGTAATGTTCAAAGAAGTACTTCAGTATGCTTTCAAATGAAGGGAAGTATGGCAGCTCAAAAATTCCAGATTTAAGCGTGCACATATTGTAGATGCCGGAAAACATGTATAGAAAAATGATAAGACCCCACCATTTTACGAAGTGGCGGCGGAAATATTCAAACCAGATGCTTATTACAGCAATAACCAAATAAATTACTATTGAAGCACGAATAAATATTGGGTAATAAACCGTGGTTTCGTTTTCTGGATACACATCTGCAGAGGCCCCATTGATAATCATCATGGCAACCATTGCAATGAGTGGGCAAACTAGCTTAGCAATTTCTTTTGGCTTAGCTAGTGAAAACTTGCTAAAAAACCACTCCGTGAAAGTTCTCTTTTTTGACGATTTCTTTGGCACGCTTTTCTATCTCCCTTCGCGTGTCTCTTTAAACCTTTGTAAGTCTATAACTAATGTTCGTTTCGGTCAAGTATTGGCTGTGGTCTAGTGCTATTTGACAGTGTGTTTGGTGGCTTGCGGCTAAATATTTGGCGTAGGTTCCTGAAAAGCTTGTGGGAAAGCTTTTGTAAAGCGTTCAGCTAGAATTTGTGCATCTTCGTCAAAGTTAATGTTTTTGCAGTTAAGGAAGACATCGCGCCCCATATTGTCTATTTCTTTTGGTAGTGTGATACTTGAAAGACGTCTGCAGCTTTTAAATGCTTCAGAACCCATACTTGTCATGTGTTCTGGTAGTTTGACCTGCGAAAATGAACATCCAGAGAAAGCTGCGTTGCCTATCGTTTTTACGTGCGCAAGCAAATCCAAGTCTTCCAAAGAAGCGCATCCAGAAAACGCGTTTTCTGCAATCCTGTCAATTTCTGCTCCGCCTTCAACTGTGAACAATGAAGAACACCTTTGAAATGTAGACCTTTCTATTGAAAATAAAGCATTTGGTAAAACTACTTTTTCAAGAGATGTGCAGCCGGAAAACGCAGATCTTCCAATTTCAAAAACCGCATCTGGAATGCGGATTTCCTTTAATGAAGCGCATCCAGAAAACGCTTTTGGTCCAATGGATTGCAGGGTTTCTGGCAAAGTGACTTCCACAAGTTCTGTGTGGCCGCGAAATGCGCCTTCCAAAATTTGTGTTACACCATCTGGAACAGCAACATGGGAGCAGTCTTTATTGTTATAGCGCTCAAGAACAAGCGTAAAGGCGCCTAGCGGAACATCGCTAAAAAGGCGCTCTTCTTCTGTTTGTTCAACTTTAGCGGCACGCGGTAAAGCGAAATCGTCTGCAAAAGGGTTCATTTTGCACTAATCCTCTTTAAACGTTTTGCCGTGCATCTTCATTATTGTTTTAGCCTTGCTTGCAAGCGAAGAAATGTGTGTTGCATAAAGTAGCGCGTGCCCTTGCTGGGCATATTCAAACAACGCATTTGCTACCTCTGTTGCAGATTCTTCATCTAGGTCGTTTGTGGGTTCATCTGCAATAATGATTTTTGGTTCTAGCAACATTGCGCGTGCTACAGCAATACGGCGCTTTTGCCCAACGCTTAACTGGTGAGGGTAGTGATACATCCTGTCTTCCAAGCCAAACCGCTTCAGCAGTTCTGCCGCACGTTCTTCTGGGTCAAAATCTAGTTTTCCTGCAACAAAATTTGCTGGCGCCTTTACGTTTTCTATAGCGCGCAAAGACCCAACAAGTTGTGTGCTCTGAAATACAAAACCAATTAAATTTTGGCGAAGAAGCGAAAGTTCTGCATCTGCAAGCGTGAGTGTGTTTGTGCCGTCTTCTGTTGTAATTGCGCCCTCATCTGGTGCAAGCAAAAGCCCTGCCATTGAAAGCATTGTAGATTTACCAGACCCAGAAGGCGAAACTAAAGCAATTGTGTCACCGGAATTAACAACAATGGATGTGTGCTCAATGATGGAGTTTCCGTCAAATGACTTAGATACGTTTTCAATATTTAGGAATGCCATTAGTCTATATCTCCTTGTTGCATAGCTGTAGATGGGTCAAGACGTCCAATTTGACGTAGAGGAACAATGATGGAAATGATGCTTACAATTTCAAGCGCCGCTACGACCAACGCAACAAGCGCTACGCTTTGCCCAATTCCAAGGGATACAAACGGGAAGGATAAGCCGCTTTCAACAACGCCAAGAAGAACGTATTGCGCAACAAATCCAAGGATGATTCCAACAACAAGCCCGCTTATAACAAGAATTTCCATTTCCAATATCACTAATTTGCGTAAGTTTGATTTGCTTGCGCCAATAGCGCGGTAAAGTGCAAGTTCCTTTTTTCTATCCCACACGCTGCTGTAGAAACGCGCGAAAAGTTGCAACAAAACTACTATTGCCATAATGATTGCGGCGGCAGCTAGCAGGAAGAATACGGATTGCAACTGACTTGTTGCCTTGTCTGCAATTTCTGAGCGAACAAGCGGAGTAAGCCCGCCAGTTAAGTTTATTTTGGCTTGGACAGATGTCATGGCTTCTTCGTTTCCTTCTTCAACATCAATCATGATGCATGAAATAAGCCCAGATGGGTCGCCATGTTTTTCCCAGTAGTGTTCATAACCTTCTAGGTTTCTGCAAATATCGCGAACAAGGTCAATGTCTCCAACTATAGAAGAGTCAAACGATGTGCCAGTTTCTGCCATAACTCCAACAACTGTGTATTTTACGTTTAAGATTGTTAGTTCGTTGTCGTATACGCCACCAACACCGCTTCCAACTATGACTTCGTTTTCTCCAAGGCTAGACACAATTTCATCGCTTGTAAGGCTTCTTACAATGAAGTCTGTTTCTGGGTCAATTCCTATTAGGCGCGTTTCGCCAGTTGTAGAGCAGCATCCGGAATTTAGCGTTTGGCCAAAAAATTGTGGGGAAGCATGAACAACGCCGTCAATTGATGCAATTGAGTCAACTATGTCTGCATCCATATATACAGGTGCTGGTGCGCCTGTATATAGAAGCTCTGTTTCATCTATGTATTGCAACGCATCTGCTGGAACAGCCATTATGTCTGCACCACCGCGTTCCTTTGATGTGGCAATGCCTTGTTGTACGCCACCATACATCAAGCCTAGCGTAACTACAATCATAGTGCTAAGCGCAACCGACACTATGACTGAAACCGTTTGCACTTTATGCATTTTTATGCTGTGCAAAATAAGTTCTTTCATACTGATCTTCCAATCGTTTGTTTGCCGCTCATTATGCAAGTCTCTACATAAGCTCATTTAAGCGCTTTTTTAATTTCGTTCTTCTAACGTCCATCATGATTAATTCTTGGTTTGCGAAGTAAGCATCGCAGCCATATTCCGCAATAACGTCGGCCAATATTGGGTTTGCTGTTATTGCGGAAAGGCAAAGTACAAGTTCGTTTTCTTTTCCGTAGGTTTGTGCTAGGAAAGTTATTCCAGAGTTCATTGCACTTGACGCTTGTTCAAGCTTGCCGTCTTGGGTAGATAATAGAGAATCGAATTCAGAAATAATACATTCATCTGCGGTTTTTTCAGCTAAACTTATCTTAGCAGCTATGTCTTTTAAAATGGCAAGCGCGCGGTTTCGCACAAAACGCGCATGATGGTCGCTTCTGTAATAAAGTGCGTTTTTGTGCAAGTCTTCCTCTATGTTTTCGCACTCACGTTTGAGTATGTCAGATTTGTCTGCTGTGTCTGCGTCTTGCTTTAGTACGTTTTCCAAAATTGGACGAACAAAACGCAGTGCTCGCTGTTCTAAAACGGCGCTTTCCGCGTTAGCTGTCATAGAATCAACCAATAAACTTACAAGGCTTGCGCGTTCATCAAAGTTTGCTGCTTTGGCAACATTTGTAAGTTCTTCGTCAATGTTTCCCAACAAGATGTCCTTGATGCGGAATTTTTCTTCATAGTTTGCAAAAAGCGCGTAGTATGTAGAAAATTCCTTGGCAACAGAAGGCAGTTGAATGTAGTGTGAAACAAGGCTTTCATCAATTGTTAGCCCGTGATGGTCGTAAAGCCGCATCATTGTAGATAAGTCAGACCATGCTCGTGCCGTTACAAAGTGTTGAGTCTTTCCTTTTGTTTCTACCTGATAAAAACAATCGGGGCGAAGGTCAAGAAAAGACATTACTGTTGGGTGGGTTCCTTGTGTTGCAGCCCAGCTGCGCCATGCTTGATAGTCTGGTTCAATTTCTACTCGTTTTAAGCGGTCAAGTGTGGCTATGTCAAATGTACGTGCGCTTTTGTTGTATTCAGACGGGTTACCTGCACAAACTACCACCCAACCATCTGGTACTTTGTGGCCTCCAAATACCTTGCTTTGCAAGAATCTAAGCATTGCAGGTGCAAGAGTTTCAGAAACGCAGTTGATCTCATCAAGAAACAAAATTCCTTCTGTGTTTCCGTTTGTTTCAATATCTTCATATACAGAGGCTATGATTTCGCTCATGGTGTATTCAGAAACAGAACATTCCTTGCCGCCAAATGTGCGTTTTTCTATGATTGGCAGGCCAATTGCAGATTGCCTTGTGTGATGCGTCATGGAATAATCCACCAAACCTATGCCAAGTTCACGAGCAACTTGTGCAACTATGGCAGTCTTTCCAACACCGGGCGCACCAAGCAAAAACACTGGGCGCTGTGTTTCCGTTGGCACAATGTAGTCCCCAAATTCATCTTTTGTAAGGTATGCAATGCATGCTCTGCGTACTTGTTCTTTAGCTTCTTGAATGTTCACGTTTTGTCCCTGTTCCTTTTTCTATTTGCAGTTATCTTGCTGTTGTGCTTATCACGCACTGCGTTGTATCTGCTCTTTTGTAAGTTCATCTGTATAAATTATCGCCTTCGTTGCCCAAAATGGCACATCTTGCGCTTCGTCCAAAAACACAAATGCCGCGTCATAGTTTGGTGCAGCTTGAGGGAATGTTCCTTTTCCGTCTGTAAAATATATAACGCCAGCTATTTCTTCTGCTTCTTTTGTCAATAAAAGATTGTCGGCGTATTCAAAAACGGGTCTAAAGTCTGTCCCACCAAAGCCTTGTAATGTAAGATTTTCAATGTATGCGCGCGCTTCATCTTGTGTTGTTATGACGGCTACATCTTTAATGGAGCAGTCGCACTGGACAATGCGAACTCTGCTTTTTGAACCAAAAGAGCCATCCATTAGTATCGCGCATGCGCGACGTATAAAGCCTTCAACAAGGCTCCCCATAACAGAGCCAGATGTGTCTATTGCGAGTATGAAATCGCGAAAATGTGGACGCTCCACATATTCCAGCGGTTCAACCAAAGCCACGTTTCCAATGTAGTTTAGACCATGCATGTAATATACGTAGTCAAACTCATCTGGGTTTGCTGCTATTGTTTCTGTTGGTGCGCAAAGCTGGCGCAGCAAATCTTCAAGTCCAAGCG
>CAZRFO010000012.1:7186-12609 GCA_964599515.1 uncultured Eggerthellaceae bacterium
AGCGTGTCGTCTTTGGATGCGTTTCTAAGGGCGATGCTAATTTGTCCACTAGCGCTGCCAATTTCTTCTTTCGCGGCCTCTAAACTAGTGGTTCTAGCTGCGCTTTCCCAAAGTTCCTTCATAAAAGAATTATCTGCATCTTCTGTTTGCTCTTGGTCTTCGCCTTCGCTAAACCAAAGGCTGTGGTCGTCAATGCCAAGCGTAAACTCTAGAGAAATAAGCTCTTCGGTACTTGTGCCTTCTTTTTCTAGGAGCGAATAGAAGGCAGATGCTGTGCTGCTTCCGCTGCGTTTTGCGTATTCGTTTGCAATTTTTGCCTGCTCTGAATTGCTTTGGATTCCAAATTGCGCAGGCGATTGCTGCATGACATTTGTAACTGCTAAATCGCACGCAACACTCCATCGCAATTTGTCAACGTCGTGTGAAGGAAATGCATGACCAAGCAAGCAATGAAGTACCATGTGAAGGTATGCTTGCGATAAAAATTTCTCATTTCCATCTAGCGAATTTATAGCTAGTGCGGGTGAGAAATAGGCTTTTTTGCCATCTGTTGCGCATCCGCGCATGTCATATGTAAGGCTGGTTGGAAGCATGGCAAGTGGCCTGTTTAAAAAGCGCATTGAAGACAAAAGCTCATCGTGCGCAAGATTCAGCATGTCATTTGCAAGCGCTTCTGCTTCGTTTAGCGCCGCTGTATCTACTTCAACTGCTCTCATAGCGTATCTTTTTCTTCAAGTGAAAGCGAAGCAAGGCGCCTGTTTTGTGTACTTCGCTTGCCAATGAGTATAGATGCCGTCTCAATATACCCTGCATCTTGCGCCGCCTTGCATGCGCATGCCAAATCTTCAGAACCTATTGTGTTCCAAGATGCCATATGTGCAACTGCCGCGCTTTTGCCCGAAGCTGCCAAAATGGTAAGCACTTCTGGGGCAGCTTCGCAATGTGTGCCATCGCTGTGTACCACAATTGCAGCAAGCTTACTTGCAAAGTTGCTTTGGCGCCTGTAGGATGTAAGCCAAGATGCAACTACATTGCAAGGTTCATTTCCTGCGTGCTCTAGCGCAAGTTCTATTACTTCAAGGGTATACTGGGGCGACACAAAAGTGCGCCATCTATTTCCTGTGTCTGTTGAAAATATCTCACTTTTGCCTTTTAGATTTTCTGGGACGCTTCCTCTAATGCTGTCTGGGAGTGTAGCGCCTCCATCAGCCAAAACGCGCGCAAGAGCAATGTTTCCATGACGCAGCGCCAAGGTAAGTAGCTCAGAAGCGTCTGCTTCTTTTAGCAGTTTTTCAGAAAGCAGCGCTGCAATTGGTTCGGTGGACTTTTCACTCAAGACTATTGGAAGATAGTATGTTCGCTTTGCCTTGCAGTATCTGTATTGTTCCATGAATGATTTAAGCCCGCGCGAATCTTCGCTTTTTGGCTGCGCGTCCATGATTGGTTCTTCGGATACCGATAAGTTCAATCCAGCACGAGCAAAGGCAAGGGAAAGCGCCACCATCCCTCGTTCGATGGCGGCGCTGTAACACCTGCACGAAAAATCTAAGCCGCTTCTGCCGCCAATGTGTTCAAAGGCTTCTAAAGCTTGATCTTCGCCCTGTTCTAGTGCGCTGAACAGGGCTTTTTCGTTTTCTATAGCTTTTGTTTGCAAATTGCTTATTCTGCTAGACATTTTTCCATATACTCTGGTGTTAGGTCTACACGAGAGCCGTCGCCTCGTACAAGTGTGCGGAAACCCGCCTGATAGAACATATTGCGAACAGCCGGGACGTCAAGACCATGATTGCCTGCTGTGTCTTCTGCTGTGTCACGTGGGTTAAAGCCTGTTTCTGCGCAAATGCTGTTACCACCAGAAAGAAGACTTACTGTGTTTGGTTCATGAATTGCAAGCCATGGGAATTCCTTTTGGTCAACCATGATAAATGCCTGAACAGCGCCAATTAAAGCAAGGCGCATATCTGTAATTTCGTTTGCCATGCCTTCATAACGTGTTCCAGGAACACTGTTGCGCTTCATAACGCCAGAGCCATCTTTAATACCGAGTTCAAAGCCCCTGTTTCTAATATCAAACAAACGTGTTGCGATTGCTTCATTTGTGGTTTCTGCGCCAATTGGTTCGCAGCAGTCTTGAACGCGCAAACCAGCTTCGTGCGCAGCATGAATTGTTGCTTCGCGGCGCTCCGGCGAAATATCAGTCAATTCGCCTTCGCCTAAACGTTTAACATGATAAGCGCCGTCAAGACCTGCTTCTTTTAACTTTTTGAAGTATTCAACATCGGTGTCGCCAATGTTTGAGAAGAGAAGAGTAGATTTTGGAATAGCAGCACGAACTTGTCTTACTACCTCTAAGTAATGTTCTTCGTCGTATGTGTTCATTGTCATTAGCCATAAGCCATACATGTCTCCGCCCTTAGCGAATTCCTTCGCGCGGGCAACAACATCTTCAATAGGCATTGTGATGTGCTCTGTAAAGCATGTAGTAGATTTTGCGAAGCTGCAGAACTGGCAGTCAGCCTCGCATGGGTACATGTCAATGCCAATTTGACCCCAGATTGCGCCAGCGTTTCCTGTTTTGGCGCGTACGATATCATTTGCAGCACCACGAACGGCTGTTGCTTCTGGGCTTGCTTCATCAAGTTCAAGAAGATATAGCGCTTCTTCATATGTTGGGGCTGTGCCTTCTTGCGCCTTGCCAATAATTTCTTGTACTTTCTGATCCATGTTTTAGACCTCTCTCTTTTTTATTTACCGTGTAGCGTTTGCGTTTCACGGTGACTTACATAATTTATAGGTGAGTTAGGTGTGTGCAGGCGAATGAACTAGCGAGTGTGCCAAGACGGACGCTACATGCAACTTACGCCGTTGCGCCTCCGCAGCTTGAGCCAGACTTGAAAGCGCCGCTGTCTACATTATGCCGTAGCGCCTCCGCAGCTTGAGCCAGACCCAGCCGTGCATCCGTAGCATTGGTTACCAAATACAACATGGCGCTTCTTAGGCGCCGCAGCTGCAAAGTCAAAAATAGTTGGTTCGCCTTCGCTTTTAATACCTAGTGCCTGGTTAAAGTCGCAATCATAAACTGCACCGTTGTAGTCAACGCTAATTTGGTCGCGACACATCATGCCAGCACATGTTGCTTCGTTGAACGCACCAATTAACTTGTTCATGTATTTTTCCAAGTTGCCTTTGGCATTTAAGCGCTCTGCGAATCTTCCGCTTGGATTGTTCGCAATTGCAATTAACGTGTCAAAGCTAACTCCGTGGTCG
This sequence comes from uncultured Eggerthellaceae bacterium, assembly GCA_964599515.1. Taxonomy (GTDB): domain Bacteria; phylum Actinomycetota; class Coriobacteriia; order Coriobacteriales; family Eggerthellaceae; genus CAKUOV01. Next base: position 10,454 of record CAZRFO010000012.1, read on the forward strand.
CGATGTAGGGCTGCTTTGTATTCTGCTTCAAGAGAAGCTTGCGAAGGTGGCATAACCGCTCCAGCTGGGTTGTAAACAAGCATTAGAGTATGTTTGCCTGTGCCAAATCCTTTTTCGTTTAGCAATTTCAGCGCTTCAATACTCTTCTCAAATACGCCATTTCCGCGAACTTTATCAACGCTGCTTTCAATATAGTGAGGAAGAGAAGCAACAAGTGTTACGTCTAATTCACTATATAAGTCTGCCATGTGTGCGTATTTTTGGTCTAGCAGTATGCATAAATTCGTGCGGCACATAAGCGCAACTCCGCGTTGCTTTGCTTCGCGTAAAAACCACTCAATTTCTGGATGCAATTCTATGGCGCCACCAGTAACATCCATGGAAGTAAAGCCGCCTTTTTCGTATGCGTCTAAGCACGCTTGCATGACGTCGTGAGACATCATTTCTTCGCGGTTTGGACCGCACTTTAGGTGGCAGTGTTTGCAAGCAAGGTTGCATTTGTATCCAACATTTACTTGTAGCGTGTTAAGGCTTTCGTTTGTGTAGCGAAATTCCTCTGGCACGCGTTCTTCAAATGCAGGGAAGGAGTTCATGACTTCTTCGACTGTTTGTGTAGCCATGTGTTTACCTCTCTTTTCTTTTGGCTATGCAGGCTTTGTTGGTGAATCCTCTGGCGAATTTCGTCATCTGACTGCTGTGTCTGCGATTACGCGTAAACCTTAAAAGTCAACGTCTGCGATGATGTTTTTGGCTTGTACGCCGTGTACTAGCGCTGCGCCACCGCGAATTGCGTTAGCAACATGAATTGCTTCTGTGATTTGTGCTGGTGTGCATCCTTTTTCCAAGCAAGAGTTAGTGTATGAATCAATGCAATAAGGGCACTGAACTGCCGCGGCTACTGCCAAAGCAATAAGTGCTTTTTCGCGTGCAGTCAAGTTGCCGTCTGCAAATACAGCGCCATAATAGGCCATGTATTTTTCCCAAAGTTCAGGCGCTTCTTCGCCCATTGTTGGGAACTTAGCAAGATCTTCAGGATTGTAGTAAGTGTCCATAGAAATCCTCTCTTTTTAGGTTTCTTTTTAAGAAGTCTCTACGCAGCATAAATTGTTGCGTAGCACCTATAATAGAGTTAATCTAATACTTTGTAAACACTTGTACTGGATAGTTACATACAATCGCTAAGGTCTGTGTGTTTTTTGGAAAAGGGCGCACCAAAATCTGCCCGGTTTGTTTCCAGTAGCGCACGTAATTTCGTGCTCGCGGCGTGTGCTAGTCGTATTTCCAGCAGCGCACGCAATTTAGTGCTCGCGGCATAAACAACGCCACGCTCGCGGCGTGTGCTCGTTGCGCTGTCCGCAGTGCGTACGTGCACGCGCCACCGCTAAACGTTCCAGCTGATGAATGCCCAGCGCACAACGCGTGGCGTTTTAAGCTTGTAGGCTTTTTGATTTGCGCAGCTAGATGGGTTAGAAATGTCTTCTTCGGGTTTTCCGCACATTGGGTTTTCAATAAGTTCGCCTTCTAGCCATGTTACAAGACGCTCTTTTGCGCTGTTCACGGCCGCTTCTCCTACAAAAAACTCCATGTCGTCAACCATTTTTGCATAGTTTTCATACGCTTCTTGCATGCTGTCGTATGAGTCTGCCCTGCGGCTTTCAATGTAGCGAAGTTCCGGTTTTATTCCCATTTGAATGAGTATATTTATTGCATACCAATAGTCTCTTCCAACAGGTGCATCTATTCCAAGTTCGTGCAAGATACTTTCATCTGTTCTAGGAGATGCTCCAGTAGATAAGGTGATACACACTTTTCTTCGCGCGACTTGGCTTAACTTTTCAAGGCTTGCTTTTAGGTCAAGTGTTGCAATTGAGCGCGATGCAAAACAAACATCAATGCTTTTTGGCTCAATGCCTGCCTCTTGCCAGTTGTCATCCCATGCCATGAGTTTTGTTGTAATGAGCCCGCTTAAACCCTTTGCACGCGCGCCGTCTTCTAAAACAGAAAGCATCCCGCTAGAAAAATCTGCTGCAAGAACTGGGTGTCTTTCTTCTGCAAGGGGAATAGCTAGAGCGCCGTTTCCGCACCCCATATCAAAAACGCTTTCGCCTGCTTGCAGGTCCGCCATCTTAATAAAATGCGCTGCGTAGTCAGATTTT
>CAZRFO010000012.1:12619-13957 GCA_964599515.1 uncultured Eggerthellaceae bacterium
TCCCAATTGCTTGCGTTATCAAAGCGTTTGCGGCTAGTTTGTGAGCGTATCCATTCTTTGTTCCAGTCTGTATCTACAAGCAATTGTTCCATAGTTTTTCCTTCGTGTTTTTGCTTTCTTTTATGCGCTGCGATGTTTTCAAATTTACGCTTTCGCGGCTAATTATTTGCCGTTTTGCGCACATGCCGTTTTGCCCGCAATGGCGTCAAATAAAACGGCTATACTTGAAAATCAGTTGGCAAACAGCGCAAATTATATAGCAAGGAGGACGACGATGAACGTTGAATTACTTTTCCACACTCCAGACCCAGAGCGCGCAGTAGCTACGGCCGCTCGTCTTTGTTATGCTCCTGTAGGTGCTGCGGAATTGCTTGAAACAATGCCAGAAGAACGCATTGAAAAAGTGCTTGGAACCATCATGCAATCTGGTCATTTTTCTACTCTTGAGCACGCAAGTTTTACATTTGCAATTGAAGGCGTGTCCCGCGCGTTAACGCACCAGCTTGTGCGTCACCGCGTTGCAAGTTTCAACCAACAAAGCCAGCGTTATGTTAAATTCAAAGATACTATTGAAACCATAAAACCGCAAAGTGTTGCAGAAAACGAAGAAGCAAATGCTATTTTTGATGAAGCTATAGCCCAGGTTACGGAAAGCTACAAAAAGCTTCTTGAACTGGACATTCCCGCAGAAGATGCACGTTTTTTGCTTCCAAATGCAGCAGAAACAAAGATAGTTGTTACAATGAATGCGCGCGAACTTCGCCACTTCTTTGAATTGCGTTGTTGCAACCGTGCGCAGTGGGAAATCCGCGACCTTGCATGGGAAATGCTTAGACTTGTGCAACCTATTGCGCCACGTCTTTTTGGTGATGCAGGTGCTCCTTGCGTTTCTGGTCCATGCCGAGAAGGAAAGATGAGCTGCGGAAACCCATATCCAAAAGCTAATAAATAGGTGAGATAGTTAGTTTATGACAAAGCAAAAAAGCGACCTTTCGCGCGCCTTTTCTGAAGACGGCAAAATCAAAACACACATTGGAGGTCAGGCGCTGCTAGAAGGCGTCATGATGCGCGGCAAGCTCAATTGGGCTGCCGCCATTCGCACGCCAACTGGTGAAATTTATGTGGAGCAGCACGATTTAGTCACTGCAAAGCCAAAGCATAAGTGGCTGATGTTGCCATTTATCAGGGGTTGCTATGCTTTTGTGCAGTCGCTTGTTTTGGGATATAAGGCGCTAGAGGTTGCTACAAACCATGCCTTCGATGAAGAGGGCGAAACGTTTGAGACTTTACAGCGCGCTAAGGCTGAAGCGGAAGCCAAGGTTGACGCGGGAGCTAAGG
>CAZRFO010000013.1:0-12195 GCA_964599515.1 uncultured Eggerthellaceae bacterium
GTTCCGCTTGTGTGCACAACGGCAAGTCAATATCTCCTTGAACAGAAAAACGAAGATGTAATACAGCTTATGAACAGGGAAAAGATATATCCTGTAAAAATGATTGTTCGCACACCATGGGAGTAAAACCGCAAAGGTTTTCAAGAGATAAAGAAGGAGAAACCACGATGGCAAGAATAGAGGTGGACCACACATTTTGTAAAGGTTGCGGCCTTTGTGTAGATGTATGTCCAGCAAAAATTGTGGAACTAGACACTTCGGTGATTACCGCAAAGGGGTATCACCCAGCAAAGTGCACAGACGCAAGCAAATGTACGGGTTGCTGCACGTGTGCAACTATGTGTCCAGATGTAGCAATCACGGTATGGAGGTGAAAAGATGGCAGAAAAAGTATTAATGAAGGGAAACGAAGCGCTTGCAGAATGCGCAATGCGTGCGGGATGTAGGTTCTTTTTTGGTTACCCAATTACGCCACAGACTGAACTTGCTGCATACATGGCAAAGTGCATGCCAAAAGTTGGCGGTACGTATTTGCAGGCAGAAAGTGAAATTGCTGCTATCAATATGGTATATGGTGCATCAGCAGCTGGTGCACGTGTTATGACTTCTTCATCTTCACCTGGAGTTTCTCTTAAAAGTGAAGGTGTTTCTTATATGGCTGGCGCAGACTTGCCGGGCGTGATTATTAACATTCAACGTGGAGGCCCGGGTCTTGGCAGCATTCAGCCTTCTCAGTCTGACTACTGGCAAGCAACACGCGCTCTTGGACATGGAGACTTCCACATCATTGTTTACGCGCCTTCCACTGTTCAAGAAATGGCAGACTGTGCTTATAACGCATTTGATGTTGCAGATAAATATCGCACACCTGTAATGATTTTAGGCGACGGAATGCTTGGACAAATGATGGAGCCAGTTGTGCTGCCAGAGCCAAAAACAGACTTGCCAGAAAAGCCATGGGCAATTACTGGGCATCAAGGCAAACGTGAACACAATATTGCAAATTCGCTCTATTTGGATTCTGAACTGCTTGAAAAGAAAAATATCGAGCGCTTTGAGCGTTACAAAACAATCAAAGAGCAAGAGCAAAAGGCAGAAGAGTATTTAGTTGAAGATGCAGATATTGTTCTGGTTGCATTTGGGGCATCTGCTCGTATTGCGCGTTCTGCTGTTATGAATGCACGTGCACAAGGCATAAAAGCTGGCCTTATTCGCCCTATAACTTTGTGGCCTTTCCCAGAAAAGGTTATAGATAAGGCGTGCGCTACTGCAAAAGAATTTTTGTGTGTAGAAATGAACATGGGTCAGATGATTGACGATGTTCGCCTTGTTGTGAATGGTCGTGTGCCTGTTAGTTTTTACGGGCGTACAGGCGGCATGATTCCAACACCAGTAGAAGCATTGGAAAAAATTGTGGAAATCAACGGAAGGGTAGGTAAGTAAGATGGCTGAAGAAAAAATTGTCTTTGAACGCCCTCATGCACTTCTACCTGTTGTAACAAATTATTGTCCAGGTTGTAGTCATGGGATTGTTAACCGTCTTGTGGCAGAAGTTATAGATGAACTTGATATTGAGGGCCGCACGGTTGGAGTTGCACCAGTTGGATGCTCTGTTATGGCATACAACTTCTTTGGATGCGACATGGCAGAGGCTGCACATGGACGCGCTCCTGCGGTTGCAACTGCAATTAAGCGCGTATGCCCAGATAACGTTGTATTTTCTTACCAAGGCGATGGCGACTTAGCCTCAATTGGTATGGCAGAAACTGTTCATGCGGCAACACGTGGTGAACACATAACTGTCATCTTTATTAACAATGCAATTTATGGCATGACTGGTGGGCAAATGGCTCCAACAAGCTTGCCAAACCAAGTAACACAAACATCCCCTTACGGTAGAGATGTATCAAAAGCGGGTTATCCAGTTAGAGTTTGTGAGCTTTTAAGCACGTTGGACGGCCCGGCGTACATTGAGCGTGTAACAGTTGATACGCCAGCAAATATTCGCAAAGCTAAAAAAGCTATTAAGAAAGCCTTTAAGTACCAAATTGATGGCATTGGTTACACCTTTATTGAAGTTGTTGCAACATGTCCAACCAACTGGGGAAAGACTCCTCAGGCGGCATTTGAATGGATGCGTGAAAACATGCTTCCGTATTACCCGCTTGGGGTTTATAAAGATGTAGTTGCCGAAGGCTTTGAAAATGCGGCAGAGGCAGCAGCTGCGCGTGCAGCAGAGTGTCCAATAGCAAGCCAAGGAGGTAAATAATGCGTGAGTTAAAGTTAGTTTTAGCTGGCTTTGGCGGCCAAGGCGTGCTATTTGCTGGTAAGGTTGTAGCAACTGCAGGGCTTATTGAAGACAGAGAACTTTCATGGTTGCCTTCATATGGTCCAGAAATGCGCGGCGGCACCGCAAATTGCAGCGTAACTCTTTCAGATGACCCAATTGGTTCACCTTTGGTGCTTGACCCAAATGCCCTTGTTGCTATGAATCAGCCTTCATACGACAAATTTATAGATACTGTAGTGCCTGGTGGCGTAGTGGTTGTAGATTCAACGCTTGTTTTGAACATGAAAAAGCGTGATGACGTAACAATCTGTGCAATTCCAGCAACAGAAATAGCAGAAGCTAATGGGCTTAAAGGCCTTGGAAATATCATCATGATAGGAAAGCTTTTTGCGCTTTGCGGTTTTTGCGACCGTGAAACGCTTGACGCAGCAATAGATCATGTTGTTCCAGCTAAAAAGCAAGCTATGGTTGCGCTTAACAAGCAGGCACTTGCGTTAGGCATTGAGGCGTAAGCGTTTATGCGGCCTGCGCTATGTGTATGTGCGTAAGTTTTCGTGGCTTGCGTCGCACGCAGGCACGCAGTTTTTTTGTGACTTACGCCACGTGCTGGCGCCAAGCGTAGATTTTCGCGAACTGCGCCAGTAGCTGGCGCGTATCTTTCAAGAGAGGAAAGAAAACTATGACAGATGAATCTCGTATGCGCGAAATTGGCCTTCGCATAGAAGGTTTGCGTGAAGCATGCGATGTATCGGCAGAAGATATGGCGCGCGAACTTGAAGTTTCGCTTGAAACGTATCTTGATTGGGAAAAAACAGGCGAAGATGTTCCAATTTCTGCCATATATCACCTTGCACGCAAGTTTAATGTTGAGTTTACAGAAATTCTTACGGGAACAGCTGCAAAACTTGATACTTACCAACTTGTTCGCAAAGGCCAAGGCAGGGAAGTCGACCGTTATCCAGGTTATTATTACGAAGATTTGGCGTGGCGCTTTTCCGACAAAATCATGCAGCCTTTACTTGTAGTGCTTGACCCAAGCGATGAACCAGCAAAGTTAGTTACGCATTCTGGCCAAGAATTCAACCTTGTTCTAGAAGGAACAGTAATTGTGAACTGGGGAGATAAAGAGTTTGAGCTAAACGCTGGCGACTCAATTTATTTTAATCCTAAAGTTCTTCACGGCCAGCGCTGTGGAGGAACGCAAAAAGCTAAATTTGTAACCATAATTGCAGAATAAAATTGCAGAATAAAAGAGTCATGTGAGGAATACCGCAGGTGAATTATTTATTAAAGAAGTATTGTCCCCGTGTTGAATTTGAATCTTATGAGGACTTTTTTGAGAACTTTAAAATTAATGTTCCCGATGCATTTAACTTTGGTTTTGACGTTGTAGACGAATGGGCAACTGTAGAGCCAGAAAAAAGAGCATTGCTTTGGTGTAACGATGCAGGAGAAGAAAAGACACTAACGTTCTCAGAAATTTCCAAACTTTCTAACCGCGTTGCAAATTCGTATCGCGAACTAGGAATTGGGAAGGGCGACGTTGTAATGGTAATTTTACGCCGCCGTTGGGAATACTGGGTTAACGCCGTGGCACTTTGTAAGCTGGGAGCAATAATCATTCCTGCTTCTTTGCAACTTACAACAAAAGACATTATTTATAGAGTAAACAGCGCAGAAGCAAAAGCCATTGTTTGTGTGGCGGATGATTATGTATGTTCGCAAGCAGAAGCTGCATTTAGCCAAACGCCAACTTTGGAACATCATTTTATTGTTGCCGGTAAGCGTGAAGGCTGGGAACCTTTTGAGAACTTGCTTGAAAACGAAAACGATGTTTTTGAACGCCCAACAGGTGAAGAAGCGGTTACTTCAAAAGATATCATGCTCATCTATTTTACAAGCGGAACAACTGGAAATCCAAAGATGGTTCAGCATAATTTTGCCCACCCGCTTGGACACATAATTACAGCTAAATATTGGCAGCAAGTTGAAGAAAACAAGCTTCACATGTCTGTGACGGATTCCGGCTGGGCTAAGTTTGGCTGGGGAAAAATTTACGGGCAATGGATTGCTGGGGCAACTGTTTTCGCTTATGACATGGACAAATTCATTCCAACTAAGCTTTTGCAAAAAGTTCAAGATTATAAAGTCACAACATTTTGCGCTCCTCCTACAATGTATAGATTCATGTTGCAAGAAGATGTGGCTGCTTTCGATTTATCTAGCGTCCACAATTTTGCAACAGCAGGTGAGCCTCTTAATGCAGAGGTAAACATTCAATGGGAAAAACTCACTGGTAAAAAAATACGCGAAGGCTTTGGTCAAACGGAAGGTCCAGTTTTAATTGCAACGTTCCCTTGGATAGAACCAAAACCAGGCTCTATTGGAAAGCCTTCTCCGCTTTTGAATATCAAGCTTTTGGACGATAACCTGCAAGAAGTTGAAGATGGCGAGGAAGGCGCAATTTGCGTAACTGGGCTAAAGAGCGCTTATCCTCCGGGATTGTTTGTTGGTTACTACAAAAACCCTGAAAAGACCTATGAAGCAGTTGGAACAGATGTTTATAACCTGCACGACATGGTGTGGCGTGATTCTGCTGGTTACATTTCATTTGTTGGACGCGACGATGATGTAATTAAGTGCTCGGGATACCGTATTGGGCCTTTTGAAGTCGAAAGCGCCTTAGTTGCACATCCTGCCGTTGTTGAATGTGCTGTGACCGCTGCGCCAGATCCAATTCGTGGTAAGGTTGTTAAGGCAACTATCGTGCTTGCGAAGGGATATGAGCCGTCCGATGAGCTTGTAAAAGAGTTGCAAAACCATGTGAAAAAGACAACGGCTCCTTATAAATACCCGCGTATTGTTGAATTTGTTGACGAACTTCCTAAAACGATAGGCGGAAAAATTAAGCGTAAACTCATCCGTTCACAGGACGGTGTTGACGATTAAATATTAACTCTTGCTTATTTGCGGCAGGGGATATAAAATAACCAATCGCGTTTGTAATCGAATAACAAAGTAATGAGTAAGATATAGAGGAAACAAAATGGATATCATCCGAGCAATTGAACAACAGCAATTGAAACAGGACGTACCTGAATTTCATGTTGGTGACAACGTAAAAGTTCACTATCGCATTGTAGAAGGCAACCGCGAACGTATCCAGGTTTTCCAGGGTGATGTTATCCGTCGTCAGGGTGCAAGCAGCCGCGAAACCTTTACTGTTCGCAAGATGAGTTTTGGTGTTGGCGTAGAGCGCACTTTCCCTGTTCATTCTCCAAAGATTGACAAAATTGAGGTAGCTCGCGAAGGCGCTGTTCGTCGTGCTAAACTTTACTACTTGCGTAATAAAGTTGGTAAAGCTGCCAAAATTAAGGAAAAAGCTTTTAAATAAGCTTTACGAGTTTACGTTGCATTATTGCCCGCACTTGTTGCGGGCTTTGCTGTTTTAAGGGCTAAAGTTAGGAGAGATACGTGGCGCGAGCCGTTAAAGGTATAGGTGAGGCGGCAACCTCATATAGCTCTTCTATTAAAGAAATTACAAGCAAGCTTGCATGCGCTAATCGTGTAGAGCTTGAAGCGCTTGAGCGCACGTTTGCATCCGATACGCGAAAAGGTGTGATTTCTGCAATCAAGGCTGCGCATAAGCGCCTTGATAAAGAAGAAAAAGAACGCGCACGCGTGCAAGCTCTTTATGGTTTTCAAAACGATTTAGCATCTAAAAAAGGCGCAAAGCTAATATGCGGGCTTGACGAAGTAGGCAGAGGCTCTGTAGCTGGACCGTTAGCTGTTGGTGCAGTTATTTTGCCTGATGAACCAATTATTTTAGGTCTGAACGACTCAAAGCAAATTACTCCAGAAAACAGAGTTAAAATTGCTGCAGAAATTAAAGAGTTTGCTACTGCTTGGACTGTTCAATATGTAGATGCTGCATATATTGATAGTCATGGTATGACTGCATCTTTAAAACTGGCATTTAGCAAAGCGGTGGCAGTTCTTGAAGAGCAAGGTTTTAATCCTGATCTGTTGCTACTTGATGGTAATCCACTTCACTTTGACAAGCGTGAATATAACATTGTGCATGGTGATGCGCGGGCTGCAAGCATTGCGGCTGCATCTATTGTTGCTAAGGTAGAGCGTGATGCTCTGATGGTTGAGCTTTCTAAAGAATATCCAGAATATCATCTTGATTCATGTAAAGGATATGCCAGTGCTGCGCATATTCAAGCTATTAAAGAACTTGGCCTGACGCCAATTCATAGGGAAAGTTTTTGCACAGCTTTTACGCAGAAAACTCTCTTTGATGATTAATTTTTTTTACAAGAAAAATTAGATACATTTTTGATAAACATTTGATAAATTCTTGGGAACGTCTTTTCAAATTCCATAGTTTTTCTTAATAAATTTTTTTCAATTTTGCGTATATCCTATTCGCATTCTTGCGTGAGCACTCCATTGTATGCTTTCCAAAAAAAGAAAGGAGCATACAAATGGAAGCAGAGGGCGAGACTAGTCACAACATTGAATTAGGCAAACGCGGTGAAGATGCGGCAGCACATTTTTTGGAACGGCGTGGATACGAAATACTAGACAGAAATTGGGAATGTCAATTTGGTGAAGCCGACATCATCGCGCAAAGCAATAACGTTTTAGCGTTTGTTGAAGTTAAAACTCGAAGTACAGCAGAGAAAGGTTTCCCTGAAGAGGCTGTAACGCATGAAAAGCGAAGTCGCTATGAAAAGATAGCTGCTATGTATTTGTGTTGCCATGATTATGTTGATATGGCAGTGCGTTTTGATGTGATTGCTTTGCTTGTTGCGGGGAAAAACAGGGCGTTTCTCAGACATCACATAAATGCTTTTGGGGTTGACGAGTGATGGCAATGCATTGCTCTGTAGCTAGTTCTACCATACGCGGGGTTCATGCACATCCAGTACAAGTAGAGGTTTCTATTACGCAAGGCATGCCTTCGTTTGTCATAGTTGGTATGACTGATGCAGCAATCCAAGAAGCACGCGAGCGAATAAAAGCTGCACTAAAATCGTGTGGGTTTTCTATGCCAGCAAGTAAGATTGTTGTAAATCTTGCTCCTGGGTCAATGAAGAAAAATGGTTCTGGTTTTGATTTACCAATAGCGGTTGCCCTGCTTGCGGCAACAGGTCAAATTGATAGCTCTCTTGCAACATCGGCCTCCTATGTAGGAGAGCTATCACTTGTTGGGGAAATTCGTTGTGTTCCAGGTCTTTTGGCGCATGCACTTTGCGCGCAAGCTCAAGGGTTGCCTTTAATAAGCGCTTATGCAGATGAACTATTTAGCGCCAGAAAAGATGTAGAACTAAAGTGTATAGAAAGTCTTGTTCATCTTAGAACAGGTGAAATTACTGTGCCTTGCTTTTCACCAAGTGCACCAAAATGCAATGTGCCGGATTTTGAAGATATTGCAGGGCACGATTTTGCGAAGCGTGCCCTGCAAATATCTGCTGTAGGAAAGCATGGGGTTTTATTGATGGGGCCCCCGGGTTCAGGAAAAACTATGCTTGCGTCGCGCATGCCAAGCATTTTGCCAACGCTTACAGAACAAGAAATAATAGATTCTTGTGTAATTCATTCAATTGCGGGTGAAGACACAACGCCTGTGGTGAACGGCATACGTCCTTTCCGTGCACCTCATCACTCTGTTACTCCAGCTGGTCTTTTAGGTGGAGGAAACCCTATAAGGCCAGGGGAAGTTTCTTTAGCTCATAATGGCGTATTGTTTTTAGATGAGCTAGCAGAATTTAAGCCTTCAACATTGCAAGCGCTACGACAACCAATGGAGACAGGCAAAATTATTCTTGCAAGGGCAGATGGTTCCGTAGAATTCCCTTCAAATTTTTCTTTGATTGCGGCGTCAAACCCGTGTCCATGTGGGTTTTACGGAGACAAAGAAGAGCAGTGTAAATGTACGCCAGTGCAAATTTCTCATTATCAGGGAAGAATTGGCGGTCCAATCATGGACCGCATAGATATGAGGATAGATGTATCGCGTCTAAAACCAAGTGAAGTGCTCGCATCTGGTAAAGGTGTGAGTTCCGCTGTTTTAAAGGAACAAGTAGAAGCAGCAATTGAATTTCGTTCTTGGAGGTGCGCGCGTCATGGAAAACTTGAAATGAGCGTTGCTGGCTTGCTTGAACAGTGTTGCCTATCTAGCGAAACTTTTGCGTTTTTTGAAGACTTGGCAAGCGTTCACAAATTAAGCGGACGTGCAATATATCGCATTTTGGCCGTTGCTCGCACTATTTCAGATTTATCGCAAACAGAACAAACAAGCAAAGCTCATCTATGTGAAGCTCTTGTGTATAGATTAGGGGAGGGATTAGAAATATGAGTGAAGCGCTCCAAGCTAAAATCATTGGAAAACGGTCTGTCATAGACATTCATTCTTGTGATTACCCAAGGCTTTTACTTGAATCTTTTGATCCACCAGAAAAACTTTACGTTATAGGCGACTATTCTGGGTTTAATGAAGGCTTGGCAGTTGTTGGTGCAAGAAAAGCTACTCCATATGGCACCTCTTGCGCTAAACGTTTTGCCGGTTTAGCGGCAGAGCGTGGGATATCTATTATTTCTGGTGGTGCTAGAGGGTGTGATAGTGCAGCACACAAGTCTGCCCTTGAACATAGTGGAAAAACAATTGTTGTTTTAGGAGGTGGTTGTGACCAAATATACCCAAAGCAAAATTTTCGCCTGTTTCAGAATGTTGTTGATGCTGGCGGCGCACTGGTAAGCGAATGGGATTGGGATGCTCCAGCGCTGCCTTACGCATTTAGACTTAGAAATAGGATTATTGCAGGTATTGCAAAAGCTACTCTTGTTGTAGAAGCAGGATTGCCATCTGGAACGTTTATAACAGCAGATGAAACGCTTGAAATTGGAAGAGAAGTTTTGGTTGTTCCTGGTTCTATTACATCGCAAAACTCAAGGGGAACTAACAGGCTTTTGTATCAAGGCGCAACTCCCGTTGTAGATGACGAATCGTTTTTGGAAATAATTTCTACAATATTTGATAATAACGAATTACGTGCCATGCGCGAAAATGAATATGCAAGTTTATTAAGTGCAGATAACACGCTGGACGCTGAAGCTTTTGGATATGACGTTATTGAAGAATGTGAACCTTCTTGTTTAACTCAAATAGAAGGCGAACATGCAACACGTGCGTCTGCAGATGGTGAACATGCAACACGTGCGTCTGCAGATGGTGAACTTACGTGTGAAGCGTTTGATGGAAACAATCATACATGTGGCTTGTCTTCCGAAGATGTTCTTGAAGAAGACATTGCTGGCAACGAACAGTCTGTAATAGATAAACCTAATGAGGATTCACTAGCTGAAGACCCTCTAATTTCAGCAATCATGGCACAACCTTTAAGCAGCGATGATATTTATCACTTTGCAAAACGATGTTGTACAAATGAAAATCTGTATGCTTGGTCGGCAACAAGAATTGAAAGAGCGCTAACTAAAGGATTGATTGCGCGTTACCCCGATGGGAAATATGGAGCATATGTATAAGTATGTTATTCTTTGAACCATGAAAAAACGAGTCAAAATAATAGGTGCTGGTCTTGCTGGGAGTGAGTGCGCATTACAACTTGCCAAGCGTGGGTTTGAAGTTACACTAGTTGAAATGCGACCAGTTGTGCAAACCCAAGTGCATAAAACCAGTTTTTGCGCTGAATTGGTTTGCTCGAATTCGCTTAAAAGCACCAAGCCAGATAGTGCAGCGGGCATGTTAAAAGAAGAGCTAAATGTACTAGGCTCTTTTCTTTATGAAGACGCGCTAAAAACGCGTGTTGCAGCAGGTGGCGCTTTAGCTGTTGATAGAGAAATGTTTTCAAAGCTTGTTACAAAACAAGTTGAGCAAAATGTTAATCTTGAACGCCGCGAGGCAATAGATTTAACTGAAGAGTCAACAGGTTTTGATGCGTTAGTTCTAGCAACTGGCCCTCTTACTAGCGATAATCTTGCACACAGTTTAAGTGAGTTCATGGATAAAGATTATCTTGCTTTTTTTGATGCGGCTGCCCCAATAGTTATGGCAGATTCTCTTGATTATGACATTTTGTTTAGGCAAAGCAGATACGAAGAAGGAGCTGGAGATTATTTAAATGCCCCTTTCACAAAAGAAGAGTACGAAACTTTTATAGAAGAGTTGCTTGGCGCTGAAAGAGTAGTGCTTAAAGATTTTGAGACAAAAGAGCTCTTTCAGGCTTGTCAGCCAATAGAAGAAATTGCAAGAAGAGGAAAAGATGCACCACGTTATGGTGCACTAAAACCCGTTGGGCTTATAGATCCACGCACGAATAAACGCCCTTGGGCTGTTGTGCAACTTCGTGCAGAAGATTCGTTTTGTCAAAGCTATAACCTTGTGGGTTTTCAAACTAACTTAACGTTCCCTGAACAAAAGAGGGTTTTTCGCCTTATTCCTGGGCTTGAAAACGCAGAGTTTTCTAGGTACGGCGTTATGCATAGAAACACATTTTTAGACGCACCTAGGCTTTTAAACGACCAGCTAGAGCTACAAGTTGAAGGAAATAATAAAGATGTTCCTATTTATGTTGCAGGACAGCTTGGTGGAACAGAAGGGTATGTAGAGGCAATCCGTTCAGGTTTACACGTTGCACTTGCTATAGCGCAAAGAATGCAAGGCATATGTCCTATAAAGCTTCCAACTCAAACAGCTTTCGGCAGTCTTCTTGCATATGCAACATCAAAAGATACAATTGATTATCAACCTTCTCATGTTAACTTTGGCATTATGGCACCGCTTGATAAGCATGTAAAAAATAAAGCCGAACGCTACAGTCTTTATGCACAGCGCGGAAAAGATGCGCTGAATAGTTATTGCGAACAGCTAAAAGCGGCAGGCGTTTTGTAGGCATCGCATAACAAAATAGGCAAAGTGAGCAGAATGTGCGCAGAAATAAATAAAAAAGAATTGCTTGCCAGCTACGCACAAGAGTATCTAAAATCACTTGTTTTAGAGCGCAATTATTCCAAAAATACAATACGTTCGTATGAACAGGACTTAAATACGTATTTTGCGTGGTGTGAACGAAATGATGTGGATGCACTAAACCCGCACGTTAGAAGCATTCGCCTTTATTTAGCAGAACTTGACCAAGCGCAGTATTCAAGAAAAACTATCAATAGGCGCCTAAGTGGGCTTAAGGGTTTTTTTAAGTGGTTAAATGTAAGTGAACTTAGCTCTTCGGCTGCACTTTCTACAGTGCAAGGTCCAAAAGGAGCAAAACATCTCCCGCATGTATTAACAGGAAAAGATATAGATGCCCTATTTGCCGAAATAGAAAATGAAGAAGATGTAGCAAAGGAAAAAGATACTAAGGCGCAAGCTATAGCATTGCGAGATGAAGCGCTTTTTGAGCTTCTGTATGCAACAGGCGCGCGTGTGTCAGAGGTTGCTAGTCTAGAACTTGAAGCTCTAAATTTTAGCGAACAGCAAGTAACTCTCTTTGGAAAAGGTGCAAAAGAGCGAATAGTGCCTTTTCATGATGCATGTGCACGTGCGTTAAAAAAATATTTATCAAACTCACGTCCATATTTGCTAAAAGGCAAAGATGCTAGCTTTGTGTTTATATCTAACACTGGAAAACAAATGTCTTCAGATTTGATTCGTAAAACTCTAAAGCAGCATTTACAAAAAGCAGGGCTTGATGTAACCCTAAGCCCACATGCTCTTCGTCACACTTTTGCAACAGATGTTTTATCTGGCGGAGCAGACCTGCGCACTGTTCAAGAAATGCTTGGACATGCAAGTTTATCTACAACACAAATTTACACTCATTTAAGCCCAGAGCGCCTAAAGCAAGTTCATGAACAAGCGCATCCGCGCGCGTGACGTA
>CAZRFO010000013.1:12295-13885 GCA_964599515.1 uncultured Eggerthellaceae bacterium
ATTAGCTATACTGTAATTTTGCATTAATAAACATAGAGTAATACATATATAACAGCATTTTCGTTGGAAGTTAGAGCATTTTATTTGTGTGAATTAGCAGGAGTAAGTATATGTCTCAAGATTCAATAGTAATTAAAGGCGCGCGTGAACATAACCTTAAAAATGTAGACGTGACAATTCCTCGCGATAAGCTTGTGGTTGTAACGGGGCTTTCTGGAAGTGGTAAGTCGTCTCTTGCATTTGACACAATCTACGCAGAAGGGCAACGCAGGTACGTTGAAAGTCTTTCTAGTTACGCAAGAATGTTTCTTGGACAAATGGACAAGCCAGACCTTGACAGTATTGATGGACTTTCTCCAGCTGTATCTATCGATCAAAAAACAACTAGCAAAAATCCACGTTCAACTGTTGGTACTACTACAGAAATTTACGATTACCTTCGCCTACTTTTTGCTCGCGTTGGTATTCCGCACTGCCCGGAGTGTGGTCGCGAAATAAAGGCTCAAACAACAGACCAAGTAACAGATGAAATTTTGTCTCTTGCTAAAGACGAAAGCACAAAGGCAATCATCATGGCGCCAATAGTGACTGGCAAAAAAGGCGAATACACCAAACTTTTTGTAGACCTTGCTAAAGAAGGCTTTGTTCGCGCGCGTGTTGATGGAGAAATCGTTAGGCTTGATGGTCAACCAAGAACGCTAAACAAACAAGTAAAACACTTTATAGATGTTGTAATAGATCGCGTTGTTTTAAAGCCAAGCGCAACAAGCCGTATTGCAGAGGCAGTAGAGCGAGCAACAACGCTAAGTGACGGACGTGTTTTGGTACAAATTCTAGGTGAAAATGATAACGCGCAGCCTAGTACAACACGTGTTTCATCAGGCGCAACAGGCGGGCTTTCAGAAGGGGAGCATTTATATTCGCTTGCGCTTGCTTGCCCAGAACATGGTCATTCTATAGACAAACTAGAGCCACGAGATTTTTCTTTCAACGCTCCTTACGGCTCATGTCCTGAATGTTTGGGTATAGGTACAACAGAAGAGATAGATATTTCGCTTGTTATTCCAGACCCATCGCTTTCTATAGAAGAAGGCGCACTTGTTCCATTTAGAACGGGCAATTATTACCCGCAGGTATTAGCGGCGGTGCTCAAAAATATTGGTGCAAGCCCAAAAACTCCTTGGGAAGATTTGAAAAAGAGCGAACAAAAAGCCATTCTTTACGGCACGGGGGATAAGAAAATTCGTGTAGATTACGTTACTGTAAGTGGCAGAAATACATATTGGGAAATTACCTGGGAAGGCGCAATTGAGGCAATTGGAAGGCGCTTATCCGATGCTCAAACAGACAAACAAAGAGAAAAACTAAGTGCGTATTATTCTGTTAAACCATGCAGGTCATGCCATGGAAAACGCCTTCGCCCTGAAATTTTAGCTGTAACAGTTGGTGGTAAATCAATCCATGAAGTATGCGAAATGTCCGCGAAAGAATCGCTTAACTTTTTTGAGGCATTAACTTTTGAAGGCGCGGTTTGTGCTATTGCGCAGCCAATTGTAAAAGAAATCATTGCTCGCTTGCGCTTTTTGGTTG
>CAZRFO010000014.1:0-12782 GCA_964599515.1 uncultured Eggerthellaceae bacterium
TGAACTCTTTGAAAATTTGAAGCTCTACCAGCTGATATTTACGCAACGGCGTTAATTCTTCTGCCACTATTATTTCTTTCTTTGCGCAGTTGTTCCATCATTTGCATTAACGGCACTTTCGGCGCACGTGGTATTCTCAGTTTCTTCTGAAGCATTAACCCAATAAAAATTTTGCGCATGGCTTGGTATTCGTTCCTCTTCAGGAGGAAGTTGCATGTAATCTCCATAGACACTTCGCAACAATACATCATAATGGGTTGGAATTGGTATTTCGCGCCCTTCAAACTGAACAGTAACTGTTGTTTCGTTTTTTCCCATTGGGATTGGCGCATTTCCACCCTCAAAAAATAGCCAAATCTCGCGATCTAGTGCATCAGGAAATGTATTACGTATTTTGTCAAATTCCTTCAAGTAGTATTTGTAGCCATGAATTCTAGAAGGTATGTATCCAATAATTTTACGCAGTAGCGCCTTTTTACCTTCGCTTATTACGGATCCAAATATTTCACTCGCATAGCGCAGGTGTCTATAAATTTCATCAGCTTGCTTGCGTTTTTCTATATGTTCAGCTGTTCCGTCCCAGCCAAAGATTGGAAATACATCAATAAACACTGCCTCTTGAAAACCTTCGCGCTTGCATGCAAGTAGACTTGTTTTTGCTCTTGTGCGGTCATCGTAAAGTTTTATAAACGTGTTATGGTATGGAATATCGTTTGGTACATTCATACTGCCAACACGCACATTATCTTTACCAAAAAATTCTCTTCCATATTCAGTACAAGCAAGTTCTTCAAAGCGTCTATAGCTAGAAAACGGCATCATGACATCCAAGTCATCATCCCATGGAATATATCCTTCATGACGAACAGCACCAATCAGTGTTCCAAACGCAAGCCAGTACGTAAGATTGTTTTCTTTGCAAAAGGCATCAAACATATCAAGCATATGCAATTGGACTTGCTTAACTTCGTCTTGTGTTAAATAATTTCTTTCATCCACACTTGTCACTATACTTGCCACCTTAGGCCTTCAAAAGAGCATTCATAACAGTAAGAAGATTCTTTGCATATGTAGTGCTTGTTGCCCATTTTCCGTTTCCTAAATCTTCAACGTTTGGAGCGCATCCCTTTGTTACTAAGCCATAGCGTTCGTCAACACATGTGTTAACAATAGGGTCTTTGCTTGCATATGCCTTCAAATGCTGGGTTTGCGCACGCAATCCTGTGCGAACATCAGTAAAGCTTGCACCACCCACTCCACCGCCAGTTGCGCCTAAACCGCCAAAATTGCACTGCTCTGGCTGTACGTCTCCGCCAAACTTAAGCCATCCTGTTTCAAGCATTACCTGCGAATAAAGTACCTCTGCGCGCACTCCTTCTACTGTTGCCTCTTCATAAAGTATTGTACAGAATTCTTCTATCGTAGATGCGCCATATTCAGAATATACATCTGATGGGTAGCTTGCTCCTGCTGCTTTATATCGGCGTACCATCTGTGCAACGCTCGTTTCAGTTTCTCCCATAATAGGATGCGTTTCGTTACTGAAAACATTGACATGAACGCCAGGTATAGTCGCAGTTGCACCAAACGGGCTAGTAACATCCACCCATAGCGCATATGTTGCAACGCTTGTTGGAGTAAATGTGCAAGATGTATCTTTGGTTTGTGAACCAGTTTCTTTTACAGTTGAATTCCAATTGTCCCACGTGTCACCTTCACGCCACGCATAGTTATATGTGAAATATTTCGCATATTCGCTGTTCACATTTGTTTTAAATGTAACACTTGATCCCACAACAGCAGTATATGGAGCAACTGTTGTTGTAATAGAATTGATTGGGTCTTCTTTATACACAACAACAGTTATACTTTCGCTTTGCACTGTTTTACCGGTTGGATCATAAACATTTACCCACAAAGCATAAGTACCTGCAGATTCTGGGGTAAAGCTTGAACTTGTTTGACTTGTAGCTTTTCCTGTTGCTTTAGCAGTTGAACTCCAATTTGACCAATCGCTTCCAAGTTTCCAGCAATAGTTATATGTCAATTTACTTACATCTTTGCCGCTTACATTAGGCTTGAATGTCACTGTATCACCAACAAGGTAATGCCAAGCCTCTCCTGCATAGTTAGAACCTGTTGCTTCTATGCCTTCAAGACTCCAATCGTATACAACTTCTTCAACTGTAATCTTAAGCGAATCCGTTGTTACACTTTTGCCAGTTGGATCAGCTACGTCTATCCACAAGTAATAAGTACCTTCAGATTTTGGAGTAAAGCTTGAACTTGTTTGACTTGTAGTTTTTCCTGTTGCTTTAACTGTAGAACTCCAGTTAGACCAATCAGTACCTTTACTCCATGCGTAATTGTATGTGAGCAGGCTTACATCTTTTCCGCTTACATTAGCAGAAAAATCTACCGTTTCACCAAGTGTATATGTAGTCTTTGAACTAGTTACACCTGATGCCTTCCAATCAAATGAACCATTTTTGACACTCACATATGCGGTTTCTGTTTGTACAGTATTTCCATTTGAGTCATAAACATTTACCCATAATTCATATGTTCCAGCCTTCGTTGGCGTAAAACTTGAAGACGTTGCACTAGTTGTGCTTTCTGTTGCTCTAACAGTGGAATTCCAGTAAGACCATCCACTTCCACATTTCCAAACGTAGTTATACGTCGCGCCATCTAAATTCATTCCAGTAACTTTTGCAGAAAAACTAACTGGCTCACCAACACGCGCGCTGCTAGGAGCAACGGTGGTTGCGCTTATTATTTCATCATCATCTGGATTATCAGGATCAACTTCAGAAGATCCACTTACTTCAATAACAGCAGAATCAGTTGTTATATGCTTCCCTGTTGAATCTGATACATCAACCCAAACGTAGTATGTGCCAGCAGTACTTGGCGTAAAACTACCGCTAGTATCGCTTGTTGTAGAACCTGTTTCTTTAACGGTAGAATTCCAATTTGACCATGTTTCTCCAAGACGCCACACATAGTTGTATTTTAGACCTACCTTGTTACCGTTTACATCAGAACTGAATTCTATTGTGTCTCCAACTTTGGCGGTAGTTGGAGCTATAGTCTTAGATGTTGTCCAATCTACAACTTCAATTACCGTATCGTTTGTTTGTATACTTACGCCTGTTACTGGGTCTTCAATATTTACCCAAACATGATAAGTTCCAGCCTTTGTTGGGGTAAAACTTGAAGATGTTGCATTAGTTGTAGTACCAGTTTCTTTAACTGTAGAATTCCAGTAACTCCAGTCTTCACCATATTTCCAAGCATAATTCACCTTTAAATCTTTGGCGTCGCTTCCAGAAATACCCGCAGAAAACGTTATTTCTTGGCCAACATATGCAGTTTCTGGCGCAACTGTGTTAGCCGTGTAAGTCCAATCTCTATCTACAATTGTGAATTCTGTTTGGTATTGAAATAGCGTTTGGCCATTTGCGTCAACAACGTCAACCCAAGCAGAATATGTGCCTTCCTGTGTTGGGGCAGTAAAAGTTTGCGAAAGGCTGCTAGTTGTTGAGCCTGTAAGTTTTATGCTTGAATTCCAATTGCTCCAACTATCAATTGGCTTATATGCAAAATTATATGTAACACCACTTGCGTTGCCTTTAGGCTCACTCATGGAAAGTGTAATTTCTTGACCAGGTTGAATCAAATTTCTATTAAGAGAAAACTCACCAGGCGCAAAGCAGTAAACGTTTGCAATTCCTTTTGCATCTGCTTGTCCAAGCTTCTTTAAAAATGCACTATCTTTCAAAAGTGCAGCCTCGGATGAATTCGAAACAAACGCATGTTCCACAATCATTGAAGGCAAGCCTGCCAAACGTGAAGCATAAGGCACCGTGAAGTAGTCTGCAATCGAGCCATCTGGGTAAGTGTCTCCGGATGTGCAGTCTCTTTCATATATTCCGCGTTCGTGAAGTCCTAAATTTCCGAGTTCTTCCATGACGGATTCAGCCAATACATAAGACACATCATGTGTTGTTGTTTTCAAATAACTTGAGTCGTTTTGAATCCAAACCTCATACCCGTAAGAAGAACTAGAGGTAGAAGAATTGTTATGCAAACTGATAACAGCACATGCCCCAGCAGCAACCGCACGATTAACACGCTCCGTTAATCCAACGTACTCATATTGTCCACGCGTAAGCACAACGTCAATGTATCCAGTGTTTTCAAGTACACGCTTACATTCAAGAGCAATTGCATAGTTTGCATCGGCCTCTGTTACGCCATTGCGGCTTGCACCACCATCTGTACCGCCATGCCCTGGGTCTATTGCAATAACCAAGTTTTTTGTTTGCGCATATGCTGTATTTGGAATAAAAGCATATGCGAGTGTGCAAACAACCACAATTGCCAGCATCAACCCAACGAGTTTAGTAAGTTTTTGTTTGATTAAATTCAAAGAATTACTTAATTGCATAACAATGATGCCTTTCGTGCTGCGTTTTACTTGTGCGTTTATCAAAAGCAAAGTTTACCACAGAGTGAAGACATATGCGCCGGCCTGCTTAAATTTCCACAGGTCAAAGGCGCTTTTCATATTATTAGTTGCATTGTTAACAAAAACGGTTTTAATTCAATTCGTTTTGGAATTCAAGCCAAGAGCGTTCCAGAGAAACACACACCTCATCAGACCCTCCACCGCCGTGATAAACACGTTCTTCTTCTGGGGGTAGTTCCATCCAGTCTTCCCCGTAAATTACACTCAAAATTTCATCATAGCCAACCGGTGCGTCTATCATGATATCTTCAAATTGAAGTTTTACTGTTTCTTCAAAATCTTTGGCTTTCATAGAATATGTCTTGCGTGTAATTGTAGAAACATATCCAGAATCAGCATATCCATTGCCAGCAAAAAGTTCTTTTTCTTGCTCTATGAAGCGTTGCAGGTTTTTCTCGTCCGACCCAGCAGAACGCATCATATACAGCAATTTTTGTATGCCTTTGCTTGTTTTTATATCTGCTTTGTATTCATAACGCGCTGCAGTCTGAATTAACTTTAAACAGCGTTTATGGAACACTTTATACTGTTTTTCATCTTCCACCGACGGAGCCACTATCAGCGGAAATATATCTATACACACACCCCATGATGCCGGAATATCCTTATAAGCATATGGCATTGACGTGGAGTTTTTCACTCCGATGCGCTGCCAAGAAATAAACTCATGAACATTGTCTAGATGGAATTGAAAATAATATTTGCTGTCCAACTCGGTACGTGCAAGCTCCCTAAAACGCAAGTAATCTTCAACAGGCATCCACACATCAATATCGTCATCCCACGGGATAAAACCATTATGCCTTGCTGCTCCAATAAGTGTTCCATATGCAGCAAAGTATTTTAGATTATGCTCGTTACAAAATTGTATGAAGTATTTCGTAATATCTAGCACATATAACTGATACTTGCGCAAAGGTGTTAATTCACTAGAATCGTTTGTGTTTTGCAGGACGTCATCGCCTTGCACGTTTTGTATGTTGCCTTCACAACATGCATCAAACTCATTTGCACGTTGCGCACAATCAGCGTCTTTAATTTCACGCATGTTTTGCACATCAACCATAGACAATTCCTATCAATCTAAACATCAACTCATTTTTATTATGCGTATTGCATTATTTTTTGTTTTTAAATTTCCCGCACAATTTTCCTGATAGACTGCGCAAAATGCCTGCACATTCTTCCCATTCTCTTGTTTTGCGATAAAGCAAAAACCAAACAGTACTAGAAATAGCCACGCCTATTGCGCCTTTTACTATAAACCCAAGAATAGAATGCAGCGGAATAAGTTCGGTTAAAGCGAACGTTGCAACTATTACAACAAGGGCTTGCAGCGCATAGATTGCAAACTGCGCAATGTATTTACGAAGCGAAGATTCAAGTGCAAACCTGCAAACTGCCCAGCCTTCATACACTGTAGAAATCACAAGCGAAGAAATCATGCATCCAAGCAAAACGCCATCTATGCCAAGCGGAAACGCCAAAATCAGAGCCAACACAGGCAGAAAAATCGCTTCAAGAACAGCTTTCCATTTAGTCTTCCAAAAAAGACCATATGCGCTTGTAAAAGAAGAGCAGGAGCTACGCATTCCTTTTACATAGAATAGATACACAATCAAAAATACTGTTACATTTCTAAAACACCAACCGTCTCCAGCGAGCAGTTCAATAAAGCAATTCACGCTGCAAATAAAGCCAGTCGAAATTACCACATACAAAAACGAATTAATAAAAAACGTTGTCTTAAAAACTTCGTTTTGGCGCTCTTTAGATTCTTTTACGCTCAAGTTACCAATGCTTGCAATCATTGCATCAAACGCCTTAGACAGGACATTTGTAAGAGCATTTACAATCAAAAGGTAGTTTCCGTAAAGAGAAGTAATTGTTAAACCTACAACATTTGTGATGATAAGATTGCTAACTGGAGTTGAACATACACCAGCAATGCGATGCATAAACAAACCAATAATGTTTTGCTTAATATCTTTTAGCACCACTTTATCTATAGGCTGAACATCTTTTTCTTTCAAATAAGGGAACATTTTCCCAGATACGACGGCAATAACAATATTTTGGAAAAGCGTAGAACACACCATGCAAATAAGAAAAATTAAATAATTTTGCGTAAGAAGCAAGACTGTTACTTGCGCTATACACATTACAATTTGGAATGAATATGTAATGATATATACGATGTAACTTTTCTGATGTGCATACAAAAGCGAGCCTCTGTAAGAAAAGAAATACGAAACCCCAGTATTTAAAACGAAGCAGAAAAAGTATGCCTGAATATAAGGGATATCAGGGCAATCGGCGCCTAAAATTGCGCGAATATTTGGAGTTAAAAGTGCACCTAACGCAATTATCACAACACCTATTGTTATGTAAACACGCTTAAAGAGACGCATTAATGACTTAATTGCTTCTTTGTTGTTTTCTGCAATTGGCTTATAAAGTGCAAACACTATAGCAGAGCCAAAACCAAGATCTGCCAAAGAAATAATTGTCAAGACGCTTGAAAATATACTTTCAAACCCAACAAAAACCTGAGGTAGCTGCGAGATCATCGCAGCGCGAACAACAAATTGGCCAATAGCATAAATTGCCTGCCCACCCCATGCGGCAAACATATTACGCAATGAATTTACAGTACGACTTTCTGTCATTAGTGTTCCTTACAAGCAAGCTTAATAAGCGCTTGCCACTTTTGGTATATGTCTTCTTCGCTAAAATCTTGTGCTTTTACAGCAGAAGCAACAGAAAATTGCCTACGTAGTTCTTCGCTTTCAATAAGTTTTTCCAGATAAGAAGCATATTCATCACAGTCATAACTTTTAACAAGATAGCCATTTTTGCCGTGATCTACGATGTCGCGCGGACCAGTATCAACGTCAAAAGAAACAAGAGGCATAGCATACGCAAGAGCTTCAAGCAAAAATAGAGGAAGCCCTTCCCTGTAAGACGTGAGCGTTCCAACGGAATAGTTTGGAAAGACGTCTTGCGTTTTTTCGTATGTACCGCACAAACGCATACGCCCTTCAAGACCAGCTTCTTCTATGCTGGTTTTAAGGTCAAAACCGTTGCCATCTAATACAGCCGTCCCGTATATATCCCATATCCAATCTGGATGAGACGGGAGCACACGCTTTCCTATTTCAACAAGCAAGTCAATTCCCTTTTCCGGGTCAAGACGGCCGGCCCAGAGGATTCGCTTAGCGCTCACATCGCAGTTTTTGTCATTTAACATTTGATTCGAAATCCAATTTGGAATAACGAATAGCTTTTCTTTTGGCGTATTAAACAAGCGTTCGTAATCCTGTGCCGTTTGGTTTGTAAGCAAAACAAGATAATCTGTAAACCGCGCGCATATTCTACGAAGAAGCGTTGTGGTTTTATCGTCAAGCTGATTAATAAGTGCGCCGTGGTCGCAACAAACAAGCGGTATTTTTGCTGCACGACACGGCAAAATAGACATGGCGCTTTCTTCTACACAAATACCAAACAGTACGTCAATGTTATTTTCTTTAAGCACGTTGGCGAGTGGCTTACGCACACTTACAAATTGCCCACGAAAACGCGCATCATCTATTTCAAGAGACACAACTTGAATACGCACATCAAGCGGAAATGCGCATTCAGTATGCGGTAGGCGCTCAATAATAGTCACATCGTAATCTTCGCACATTCTGTTTGCCAAAGATGTTGCAACGCGAATTGCCCCGCCAAGTTCTGATAGCGAAGAAACAAAAAATCCTATGTGAGTTTTGTTTGTCATTGTTGTTTTTACTTTACGATTAGTTTTTCTATTTTCGACTTTGTTTTTTACCGTGTTAGTTATAGTGGACGCTATTGTTTTGTATGTAAACTAACTTTTCATAAAGCTTTTCGTTTAGACAAAGCGCGCGTAATGCAATTTTGCGCTTAGCGTTTACGTTTGGATGTTTCAAAATTTCATGCTTATGCGCTTTTAGCCACGTAATAATTTCTTGTTTATGTTCAAGATTTACACCGCTTAAAATAATTCCATCTAACACGTCAAAATGCGCCCAATAACAACGAAACATCACGTCTTGTACAATTTGAGGAAAATGTTCTTCAACTAGTTTGCGGTTATGTTCCCAAGCTTCAATGTTATCCATACGCGCACGCGTTTTAGGATTTGATGTAATAGTGCCTTCATTGTGGCAATAAAAATAAAGCGGCGTTGTATCTACAGCAACAAGTGAAACTTTGGATAAATACTCAACAACAGTAAATGCATCTTCATGAGTCTTACCAACTGGTGAAATAACTTCTTTAGCAAGTTTAGCTGGGTAAAGGCGCGGAGGCACACCAACCATAAGCGTTTTATTTAAAAAGATGTCAGACAAAACCTCTTCAGGCCGCATTGTACGTTTATAAATTTCGTTTGGTTCATCTGTGTGGTCTGAATAGACATCAGCCACGCCACATATTGCAAGGCCTGCTCCAGTTTCTTGAATATGCAAAAGAAGCGATTCATACATTGATGGGCTTACGTAATCGTCGCTATCTACAAACCCAATGTATGAACCTTTTGCAGCAGCCGCTCCAACATTTCTGGCGTCACTTAGACCGCCGTTTTGTTTGTGAATAACAGAAATTCTTGCATCGCGCGTTGCCCAAATATCGCAAAGTTTTCCGCATTCATCTGGAGAACCATCATCAACTAGAATAATTTCTAGATTTTTATAGGTTTGCGAAATCAAAGACTCAACGCACCTGTCAAGGTATTTTTCCACCTTATACACTGGAACGACAACAGAAATTAAATCGTCTTGATTTTGACTGCGAGTGTTTTCTTCGCACGTATCGCCAACAATTTGCACGGTTTCACCTTGCTCACGTCCGCCAGTTTGCATGTTTTCAGTGGTTTGCGCGGTTTTGTCTTGTTCGTGATTTTCTGCAGAGCGCAAATCCTGAAGCATGGCAGTTTACCTATCCGTTATGCTTTCTCCGCCACCAAAAGCATATTCTCCCTGTTCAAGACGCAACACTTCGCCTTTATCAAAGCGTTCAACAAGAGACGTCAGTGCCAAAATGTCGTCTTTAGACTGCGTAGCCGGATAAGCATCTTTTCCATCGCGAACAAGGCGAGCAAACTCCATTAGTTCGTAGCGTTGGCCTTCCCCTACGCATGCATAATAATGTTTTTTTGTATCGCGAAGATCTTCTGAGCGGATTTCAAAATAGTCAAGCTTCCACCACGGAGCCGGAACATAAATATAGCCATTAGTTCCAGTAATGACCATATCGCCTTCTGTTTTAATGCCTCGCCCAACGCTCAGGCTTGCCGATGCGCACTTGTAAAGAAGATCGACCTTTGTCCATGTGCAAAAGCTACCTTCATATGCACACACCAAACGGGCATCTTTAAAATCATTTCCCAAAAAACTTAGAGCAGGCAACAAAATATAGTGAGCCATATCATAGAAACAACCTTGATATTTATCATTTTTATCAAGGCTATCAAACACGTGGCTGTAGGATGCGCGAATATCTTTAATTTCACCTATTACGCCACTTTCCAAAAGAAGACGAAGACGTTCAAATGCTGGAAAATATAGCGTTTTGTTTGCTTCCATAAGCGTAAGCCCGCATTGTTCTGCCAAAGTAAAAGCTTCATTTGCAGCATCAAGGCTCAAAAACATTGGACCTTCGCAAAGAACATGCTTACCTGCTGCAAGCGCATTCTTAATAACGCTAGCACGCTTATTAGGTGCTACAGAAATATAAACGGCATCGCTTGTTTCGAATAGCGCATTTTGTGAATCAAATTTTTGCAAGCCGCTATTTTGGAAAAAGCCATCAACTTGCGCTACCGGCGCGTAATATCCACTAATTTCCACGCCTGCAACATGAGCTGCTTCGCGCACCATTCTAGCTGCAATATAGTCACAACCTACTATACCCATGCGCAGCGTTTTAGAAGACTCCGCGCGTAATTCAGTTGATGAAACTCCTTCTGTTCGCGGCAAATATACAACATCACAATAACGCTTTAGATGATCAAATTTACCTTCCCAGTCTGAACCTATGGCAAAAATGTCAACGCCGTATTTGCGAATGTCATCAATCTTTTGCCCCTGATATTCTTCTGAAATAACAAGGTCTGGAATTCCTGTATCTTCTACGGCACGCATTCGTACAGAAAAAGGCTGTGCAACGTTTAGTTTTCCACGCGCTTTGTCAAAATTGTCGCTTGTAACGCCAACAATCAAATAGTCACCCAATTCTTTCGCGCGGCGCAAAAGATTTTCGTGTCCAAAATGAAAAAGATCATATGTTCCATATGTTATGACTACTTTTTTGCCATCTTTCATACGGTTTACGCTCCTAACATGCCACGGTCATTAAGCACATGCAAAACACGAATCACTTCATCTACATCTTCTAGTGTTAATTCGCCTATATGTCCAACACGAAATATTTTCTTACACAATTCCCCGCCATTAGGGCAAAGCCACATATCGAATTCATCTTTGCATGTATCAAAAATAGCTTTTGTATCTACTCCATCTTTGACTTTAAGGCTAGTAACTGCAGTTTGCGGGTTTTGCGCAAAAATGGTCATCGGTAAATCTTCTATTCCTTTGCGGAATCTCTTAGCACGAGCAGCAACGCGGCCAAGTTCATCATCTATTCCACGCGTCTCTATATCTTTAAGTCTGACATTTATCTGCAAAAGAACCTGTACAGCAGGAGTAAATGGAGTTTGTCCACGCTGCCCATTACTTAGCGCATCTTTGAAATCGAAGTAGATACACTTTGGGTCAATTCGAGCAACTCGCTCCTGTGCGCGCGGCGAAAGCGCTAACACAGAAACACCAGGAGGACAAGCAAGTGCCTTTTGTGAACCAGTCAACGCGATATCTGCTCCGCAATTTTTCATTGAGAATGGGTCTGCCAAAAACGTGCTTACTGTATCTACAATCAGGAACAAATTGTTACGTGTACAGAAGTCTCCAATTAGGTTCATATCATAAAGCACGCCGGTTGAGGTTTCTCCCATATTAACCAAAAGCGCCGTGTAACCTGCATTTTCATAAGGCGCTAAGTCTTCTTTACAAAGCGTGTGCCCAGCTTCTAGCTCTATACAATCATGTGCTATATCGTGCACGCTGCATATTTTTGCAAAACGAGCACCAAAGCTGCCCCCATTTATAACAAGTGCTTTATCGCTTGCATCAAGCGTATTCATAACAGCTGCTTCCATGCTTGCAGTACCAGAGCCGGTAAGGAAAATAGCCCTAGAACTAACAGGCGCATCCATCAACTCTAAAAAGATGCGCTCGTTTTCTTTCATGATTTCAGAAAATTCAGCCGTGCGAAAGTATGGAACATTTTCATTTCCAATTTTTCGCACTTCTTCGCTTGATTGAACAGGACCTACCGCGAAATTAAGCATGGTAATTCTTCTTTCTTGAAAAACCTATTTTGAAAGGTAAATTGCACCAATGACTGGAACATCTGCAATGCGCAAACTCTTGCAAGCCTCTTCAATTTGCTTGCCTTTTGATGCGCCACAATACAAAACAAGCAAAACGCCTTCAGATTGCGCTATTTGCTGCAGGGCATCCGCAGAATCAATTATGCTCACTGCACAACTTAAGTTTTCGCATCCGCATGATTTCAATTTTTCATAAACTTCCATTGCGCCGTCTTCTTCAACAATGCCAGCAACTGCAATGGAATGAATATCGTTTTTAGTAGCAAGTACTTGCACTTTTTGAGCAGCGCAAGCAAGTGAGTCTCCACGTTTTGCTTTTGCCAAAACTGGAATTCCTAGAATGCGTTCAACATCTTTCGCGGAACAAATTTTCCTAAAGATAATGTCATACGCAGCAAAAGCACAAATAACAATGAGCAGTGCCACAAACAAGTATATGATAACTTTTTTGATGCTAATGTCTGACAAGCTGAACGAAAACGATTGACTTTCATTTGCAGCGCTAGAAGAGTCAACACTTTCTTCTGTGCCTAAGCTTGAAACTTTATTCATTGCTGAACTGGTCAAATACGCAGACTCAAGCACTGTTGCGCTTTCTACGCACATGGTTTCTTCCATTTTTTCAGCCGTAAGCCGCGCTGCCATATTGCATGCATCTATGGCTGTTTGTGCATTACCAGCAGAAACTTTTACAAATATGCAATGCGTATATACGCGTACGTTTTTTTCTTCATCGGTCCAAAGCGGAGAATTAATTTGAATATCTTCGCCATAAGC
>CAZRFO010000015.1:0-12143 GCA_964599515.1 uncultured Eggerthellaceae bacterium
TAGGAGTGTTTATGAATCTGGGATCTTGGGTGATACTCGCCATCTTGATTGTGTGCGTTGCGCTTGCTATCAGAAGCATTGTGCGCGACCACAAAAATGGCAAGGGAAGTTGCGGTGGATGCACTGGATGCTCTGGTGGAAAAAAGCCTGCAAGTTGTGCTGCTGTAGACGGCATGGTGCGCAATATGGAAAAAGAAGCTGGTGTTTCAAATGAAGATTGTACTCACAATTGAAGGCATGATGTGTGGCATGTGTGAATCGCACATAGCAGAAACATTACGCAAGGCTTTTCCAAATGCAAAACATGTGAAAGCAACACGCAGCAAAAATCAGGCTACAATGGAATTGGATTGCGTTCCAACTTTGGAAGAAGTCAAGCGCGTTATAGAGCCTACGGGCTATGATTTCATTGAAATGCATGTAGAAGATACGCCAGAAAAGAAACGTCTATTTGGACTTTTCTGATTTTATGTATGTGTTGCGCAAAACAAACATTAATGAACGAATCAATATTTTTTATTGACTCAAAAACACCTCCGCGCTACCATTTGTACGTCTTTAAAAGCGGTACAGAGAGACCGATAAGGCATACATAAAAGCTATACGTATGCCTTCGCTTGCCGGAGGCTTTTTTATTGCGGTAGCTTTTGCTACGTTGGCACTTGTTGCGTTAACGTTTGCTTTAGAGGATTTCTGCACCTATCGTCTATTAGATAGGGGTGAAGTGCGTGGCTCAAAAAGCTTCAGTTTGCATGGATGCGCAAGAAATTGAACGTTCTCTTACGCGTATGGCGCATCAAATTCTAGAAACAAATCACGGAACGCAAGATTTGGTATTAATTGGTATTCTTACCAGGGGAGACGTTCTTGCAAAACGTCTTTGCCAAAAAATCCAAGAAATTGATGGTGTTGCACTAGAGGTTGGCGCCCTTGACATTAGCTTTTATAGGGACGACTTTGGTATTAATGCAAACCCACTTGTTTTATCTACAAATATTCCTTTTTCAATAGATGATAAAAAAGTTATTTTGGTAGATGATGTACTGTTTACTGGAAGAACAATACGTGCAGCCCTAAATGCGCTTTCAGATATTGGGCGCCCGTCTTGTGTCCAACTTGCTGTTCTTGTAGACAGGGGGCACAGAGAGCTTCCAATAAGGGCAGACTACGTTGGTAAAAATGTTCCTTCTTCGCTTTCGCAGAGTGTTCGTCTTTATTTGGATGAAGTTGATTCTTATTCTGCTGTAGAAATTTTGGAATTAAGCGAAGGAATGCGTGCTGGGTCTGCTCCTTTGCAAAAAACATTTACGCAAAGTGAGGTTTAAACAATGGCATTTTCGCATAAAAATCTCATCGATATTAACGAATATTCTTACGATGACATTATGACAATCTTACAAACTGCTAAAGGCTTTAAAGCAGTAAATGAACGCCAAGTAAAAAAGGTTCCAACATTAAAGGGATACACCGTTGTAAACATGTTTAATGAGCCTTCTACCCGTACGCGTAGTTCCTTTGAACTTGCAGAAAAGCGCTTGAGCTGCGACGTTATGAATTTTGGTGGTAGTTCAACATCTACTGTTAAGGGCGAAAGCTTAAGCGATACTGTACGTACGCTTTGTGCGTATAAGATTGATATGATAGTTGTTAGGGATTCACACGCTGGTGTTCCAGATATAGTTGCAGATGTGTCTGGTGTTTCTGTTATCAATGCAGGAGACGGAAAACATCAGCATCCAACGCAGGCGTTGCTTGACTTATATTCTATATGGGAAAAGCTAGGTCATTTAGACGGGCTTCACGTTGGCATTGTTGGCGATATTGGTCACTCAAGAGTGTGTGGTTCTTTAATTCCTGCGTTAAAAACAATGGGTGCGAGTGTAAGTGTTATCGCGCCTCCAACGCTGCTTCCGGCAGCACCTAGCGTTCTTGGAGCAGATTTTTGCACAAGCAACTTAGATGAAGCCCTTCCGCAGCTAGATGTTGTTTACATGCTTAGAATCCAGCAAGAACGCTTGGAGAATTCTCCGTTTCCAAGCTTACGTGAATACAGTATGCTTTATGGTCTTAATAAAGAACGCGAAAAGTTAATGCGACCAGATGCTATAGTTTGCCATCCAGGCCCAATAAATAGGGGCGTTGAGCTTGATAGCTATATGGCAGATCACCCTAGTCGCTCTATTATCCTTGACCAGGTTTATGGCGGAATACTTACAAGGATGGCAGTTTTGTATTTACTGTTGGGAGGAAAACAACAATGATAATTTTGAAGGGCGCTCATGTCATAGACCCACAGTTTGACTTAGATGGTGTAATGGATGTTGCAATTGAGGGCGACTCAATAGTGCAAGTCGGGGAAAATATAGATTGCGAAGCCGCGGCTAGCGCAAATAATTGCGAGGCGGCAGACATTGAAATTGTTGATTGCACCGGAAAAATATTAGTTCCTGGCCTTGTAGATATTCATGTTCACCTGCGGGAACCCGGCTATGAACATAAAGAAACTATTGAAACAGGAACACGTGCTGCGGTCCATGGCGGCTTTACGGGAATTTGTGCCATGCCAAATACAAATCCTGTTACAGATAACGCCATGATTGTTGAATATGTAAAAGCGCGCGCTGCTGCAGCAAACATGTGCAAAGTATATGTTTCTGGCGCATGCACAAAAGGTTTGGAAAGTGAATCCATCTCTGAAATGGGAGACATGGTTTCTCATGGCGTTGTTGCTTTTACAGACGACGGCAAAGGTGTAAAAACTGCTGGTATGATGCGCAGAGTTATGGATTACGCAAGCCAGTTTGACAAGGTTGTTATGTCTCATTGTCAAGATGAATCTATCGTTGGCGCAGGTCAGGTAAACGAAGGGCCAATTTCTACAAAGCTTGGGCTTTTAGGCTGGCCAGCAGAGGGTGAAGAACTTCAAATTATTCGCGATATTGCAATAAGCCGCTTAACTGGATGCGCCTTGCACATTCAACATATAAGTACAAAGCGCGGCCTAGATGCTGTGCGTGCAGCTAAAGCGGAAGGCCTAAAAGTAACATGTGAAGCAACTCCGCATCATATGTTTTTAGCAGATGAAGATATAACAAGTCATTACGAAACTAACTCGAAGGTTAATCCGCCGTTGCGTTCGCGTGCTAATGCGCAGGCTGTTGTGGAAGGTGTGCTTGACGGGTCTGTAGATGTAATAGTGACCGACCACGCGCCGCATTCGGAAAGCGAAAAGAGCAGGGAATTTGAACTTGCACCTTTTGGCATGGTTGGAATTGAAACTGTGCTTGGACTTGTTATTACGCATTTAGTCAGAAGCGGTAAACTCAAGTGGCAGCGCCTTGTTGAGTTGATGTCAATCAATCCAAGAAAAATATTGCGACTTGACCAGGTGAGCATTTCTGCAGGTTCAAAGGCAGATATTACTTTGATAGACCCAAATATTTCTTGGGAAGTTGACGCAAGTGAATTTGAATCAAAAGCGTCTAATTCAGGATTTTTAGGTGCA
The DNA here is from genome assembly GCA_964599515.1 of uncultured Eggerthellaceae bacterium. Taxonomy (GTDB): domain Bacteria; phylum Actinomycetota; class Coriobacteriia; order Coriobacteriales; family Eggerthellaceae; genus CAKUOV01. Next base: position 3,506 of record CAZRFO010000015.1, read on the forward strand.
CGCCTTGTTGGTAAGGCAACAGATGTAATAGTAGATGGCTCGTTCAAAATGAAAAACGGAGTTGTGGGTTAGGAGCAAAAATGGAAGACGTATCTGCGCTTTTGGTAGAAAATTTAGACCTTGGCCAGCGGCTTTTCAAGCTTGTTTTAAAGGCTCCAGAAATTGCTGAAAACGTTGCGCCTGGACAATTTGTTCACATCAAATTAAATGGGTTTGATTCGCATATTTTAAGACGACCAATTTCTGTTTATAAAGCAAATAAAGATGACGGAACTATTGAACTTATCATTCAAGAAGTAGGCAAGGGAACAAAGTTCTTGCATGAAGCTAAGTGCGGCGCGCAATTTGATGTGATTGGCCCTATTGGACACGGCTGGGGCAAATGCAAACAGGGCGAAAACGTCTTGTTGGTAGGCGGCGGTGTAGGTGCTGCGCCTTTGTATATGCAAGCACAAGATGCAAAACTAGCCGGGGCAAAAGTTGGCGTTGTTCTTGGAGCGCAAACAAAAGATGCGCTAGTTACGTTGCAAGATTATGAGGCTATCCTTGGTGAAAATGTGTATTGCGCAACAGATGACGGCAGCTTTGGAGAACATGGTTTTTGTACTGGTTTAGTTGAAAAACTGCTTTCACAAGAGCACTTTGACCGCACATTTGTATGCGGCCCTCAACCATTAATGAAGATAGTTGCAGATCTTTGCAAAAACGCACAAGTTCCATGCGAAGTTTCAATGGAAAAACGAATGGCTTGCGGAGTTGGCGCATGTCTTTCGTGTGTTGTAGATACAAATAATGGCAAAAAACGTGCTTGCGTAGATGGTCCAGTATTTAATTCAGAAGAGATTGTGTGGTAGTTTCTATGGTAGATTTATCGGTTAATCTTGGCGGCCTGAAGATGAAAAACCCAGTTACTGTTGCATCTGGGACATTCGCTGCCGGAAGAGAATATTCTGAATTTGTAGACGTATCACAACTTGGTGCAGTTACCACAAAGGGTGTTTCTTTAAACGGCTGGGCTGGAAATGACTCACCGCGTATAGCTGAAACTCCAAGTGGAATGTTGAATTCAATAGGGTTGCAAAACCCTGGCGTAGACGCTTTAATTTCCGGTGATATCGCATGGCTTTCTACCAAAAACGTCCCAATTATTGTTAATGTTTCCGGGCATTCAATTTCCGAATACTGTGATGTTATTGAGCGTCTTGAAGATTGCCCAAGTGTTAGCGCATATGAAATTAATATTTCTTGTCCAAATGTTGACAGTGGCGGCATGACTTTTGGAAGCGATGCGTGTGAGGCTTCTAAGGTGGTAAACGCGTGTAGGCAAAAAACCAAACGACCAATGATTGTGAAGCTTACTCCAAATGTTACAGATATAACACTTATTGCAAAAACTGTTCAAGAAAATGGCGCTGATGCAATTTCTTTAATTAACACATTACTTGGCATGGCTGTAGATGCTAAAAAGAGAAAACCTGTATTAGCTCGCGTTGTAGGTGGTTTATCTGGTCCTGCTGTAAAACCTGTTGCGCTTCGTATGGTTTGGCAATGCCACAATGCTGTTGATATTCCAATACTTGGTATGGGTGGAATTTGTACAGGCGAAGACGCAATAGAATTTATGCTTTGCGGTGCTAGTGCTGTTGCTGTTGGAACAGCTAATTTTATGGACCCACATGCAACAATGAAAGTAATTGACGGAATTGAAAAGTATTGCGAAGAACAAGGCGTGTCAAACGTTAGCGAATTAATAGGTGGGCTGTTGGTGTAGTTCATGGTGACTGTTTGAGCTTGAAGTATTTATTCAAGTTGTGTAATACGTCAAAATTAGCACAACGCCTGTGAAATGTATAAATTGAAAGGAAAATTATGTCAAATTTGAAAGAATTGAACGCGCGCGAACGTGTGATAGTTGCCCTTGATTGTTCGGCAGAAGATGCTCTTTCTTTGGCAAAAACTCTAAAAGGTAAGGCGTCTTGGTTAAAAGTTGGAATGACGCTTTATTACAAAGAGGGCCCCGCTTTTGTTAAAACCTTAAAAGACCTTGGCTATAAGATTTTTCTTGACTTGAAAATATATGACATTCCTTTTCAGGCGGCAGGAGCAGTAAAGTCGCTTCTATGTTCTGGGGCGGATATGTTTACGCTACACGCTAGCGGCGGCTCTGAAATGATGAACGGAATAGCTTGTGCGCTCAAAGAAAGCGAAAACCCAGATGCAATTTCTTTAGCTGTTACAGTTTTAACAAGCATGGATGAAGCAACGTTAAATGAGTTGAATATCAACAATACTCCAGCAGATCAGGTTACATCTTTGGCTAAACTTGCAAGCGAAAGCGGAATTTCTGGTGTTGTTGCATCACCGCAAGAAGCAAATGCATTGCGTGCTCTTTTAGGCAATGAAGCTTATATTGTCACACCTGGTGTAAGACCAAGTGGCGCATCTTTAGACGATCAAAAACGAGTAGCTACACCAGGCGTTGCTATTGCAAGTGGTGCTTCTCATATCGTCGTTGGAAGACCAATTACAAAAGCAGAATCTCCGGTTACAGCTTTTGAAGACATAGTCAAAGAAATTGAGTCAATACAACCAGATGCGTGGGCTTGGTAAATAATTTTACTAAATGCCATTTCTTTGAAGATGAAATATATCAACATGCATCAGAAGTGCTGAAATGTTGTCCAATGAGGGGCATTTTTTGAAACTTCCAATTATTTTGTTGTTTTAACAGGGAATATAGAGTAAACTACCACTCTGCCTCTAGCGAAGTAAGGCTATTTAATTTATGCTTTGCTTCTGAATTTGGAAATATGCAAGATGGTTCTTGCATTTGTATTATATAAAGGAGATTTATTATGGCGATTCCAGAACTTTCAAAAGAAGACCGTATTGCTGCGCTTGAAAAAGCAAAAGTTGCTCGTGCAAAACGTGCAGAGGTTCGTGAAAACCTCAAATCTGGCAAATTAAATCTAGAGCAAGTAATTGCTATGAAAGATGACGAAGTTGTAGGTCGCATGAAAGTTTCTACGCTTATTGAAACCCTTCCTGGTTACGGCAAGGCAAAGGCTGAAAAAGTCATGAAGGAACTTGGCATTGCTGAAAGCCGTCGTCTTCGTGGTCTTGGCGACCGTCAACGTGAAGCATTGCTGGAGCGCTTGGGCTAATTCGTGTCTTCTGGTAAGTTATTTGTAATATCTGGGCCATCAGGTGCTGGCAAAGGCACGCTGGTGGCTCGTCTTTTGCAGGATATTCCAAACGCATGGCTTTCGGTTTCTGCAACAACGCGCGAACCACGTAAAGGTGAAGTTGACGGCGTCTCGTATTTGTTTCTAACTAAAGAAAAATTCGAGTCAGAAATTGAAAACGACATGTTTTTTGAGTGGGCGCAATATAATGGCAATTACTACGGAACGCCAAAACGCCCAGTTCTTGAGCATATTCAAAATGGTAATCCTGCTATTTTGGAAATTGAAGTCCAAGGAGCAATGCAGGTAAAAGAACAATTTCCGCAAGCTGTACTTATCTTTATTGAGCCTCCTTCTTTAGAAGTTCTTAAGATGAGGCTTATAAAGAGGGGCACTGAATCTATGGAAGTTATAGAACAGCGCCTGAAAACTGCACTTGCAGAATTACAATACAAGCCAAAATATGACTTGGTACTTGTAAATGATGATTTAGAAGAAGCCTCTGCGCGCCTTGTTGACTACGTTTTGAAGACAAATGGAGATAGGTAGGTTTTCATGAGCTTGATAGAACCAAAAGTAGACGAACTGCTTGAACGAGCAGATAACGACCGCTTTTTACTATGCGCTATCTCTTCTAAGAGAGCGCGTGACATTAACGATATGATGCGTGGTCAACGCGACCGTGCAATTCAGTCTTCTTTGGCGGTTGATGTTGCTAAAGCTGCAAAGAAAAAGCCGCTTTCATTGGCATTTCAGGAAGTTAGTGACGGCGACGTTTCTTATGATCCAGATTCTATAGATGTAAAATTCCACTAAGATTATGGACGAAAACTTTCAACGAATTTGCCTAATACATTACCATGAAATTGGACTTAAAGGCCGCAATCGAAGTACCTTCGAAATGCGGCTTTTAAAGAATCTAGAGCATTTATTGCGTCCATTTCCTGTGGTTACTATATATAGAATTTCTGGTCGTCTTTGCGTGTTTTTTGTTGAAGGCACAAGCAAAGAAGAAGCGTTTTCTGTTTCACGTCTATGTTCAAGAGTGCCTGGTGTGGCTAGAGTTTCCTGTGGTTTTAAATGCGAACGCGATATAGATGTCATGACAGCTGCTGGCATTGCGTGCATGTCTGAATCGGGCAATTTTTCCTCATTTAAAGTTGCAGCCAGAAGAAACCACACAGATTTTGCTGTTCATTCAATGGATATGAACAGGATTATTGGCGGAAACTTAAGTGAAGCTTTTCCTGATGTAAAAGTGCAAATGAAAGACCCAGACCTTACAGTTAGCATAGAAGTTGTTCAAAGCGCGTCATATGTTTATGCCTATAGTATTCCAGGCATTGGCGGACTTCCTGTTGGCAGTGCTGGAAGGGTTGTTTCCTTGCTTTCGTCTGGTATAGATTCTCCTGTTGCTTTATGGAGAATGGCACGCAGAGGTGCAGTATGTATAGGAGTGCATTTTTCCGGGCGCCCGCAAACGGCAGATACAAGCGAATATCTTGTAGATGACATAGCTAAAGTTTTAGAGAAAACTGGCTGCATAGCAAAAGTTTATGTTGTTCCATTTGGTGATTATCAAAAAGAGATTTCTCTGATTGTTCCACCTTCTCTTAGAATCATAATCTACAGAAGATTCATGTATGCAATTGCTGAAAAAATTGCAGAACGTGAAGGGGCTTTAGCGTTAGTGACTGGCGAAAGCTTAGGGCAGGTGGCATCTCAAACATTGGAAAACATTAGAGCAACAGATGCGGCTGTTACGCTTCCTGTGTTTAGACCTTGCATTGGAACCGACAAGCTTGAAATCATAAATGCTGCAAATGAATTGGGAACCTTTGAAATTTCTTCTCAAGATGCACCAGATTGTTGCACATTGTTTATGCCAAGAAGTCCAGAAACTCATGCCAAACTAGAAGATGTTTTAGCGGCGGAGGCGCTTCTTCCAAAAGATAAATGGATAGAAGAAATTATGTCAAACTTAGAATGGAAATACTACGATTGTCCATCTTATAAAAATCGCAAACAGAGCTTGTAAAAAGCTCTGTTTTTTTAGGCGTGATTTTTAAACTTTTTTCAAAATTCATTACATTTTCTTTTAAATAAAATGCAGTTTTACTGGTAAGCAATTTTCATTTCTGGTATATGCCATAAGTGTATTGTTTCTTAAAAGCCAATTTTTAAGAAGCGAGAATTTCATGGATACAAGGAAAATTGCTAAAAAAATTAAAAACGAAACGCTAGATTTCATAAAAAACAACAAGCTAATAAGTTTACTTGTTTTATTGGCACTAGTTGCTCTCTTGGCTGCTGTGTTTTTTAACGTGCTTGCGCCACGCTCAGAGCTTATCTATGCAAACGCACAAGAAAATACACAAAGTAGTGAGGCGTTTGGCGGAAAAACAGAAAACGATGAAGCGGCAGATAGCAGTAATGAAAGCACTAGTGTACAAGATAGTGCTGAAAGCATTTGTGTTTATGTATGTGGTGCTGTAGTAAACCCTGGAGTTTATTATCTGGAAAGTGGTTCGCGTGTAATAGATTCAATAGATGCCGCAGGTGGATGCACTGAAGATGCAAATTGCGACCAGTTAAATCTTGCTTTGCCTCTAGGAGAAAACGAAAGAATTTATGTTCCATCAATTAATGTTGAACAAGATGTAAGCGTGGATGCTACAAGTAATGGAACTATTACGAGTGCCAGTGGAAAAATTGATATTAATTCTGCATCTGCGTCTGAACTAACAAATTTAAGTGGCATTGGAGAGGCGATAGCGAACAGGATTGTTGATTACAGAAGCGCTAATGGAAAGTTTTCAGATATTGAAGAACTTAAAAATGTTTCTGGCATTGGTGACAAAAAATTTGAATCAATAAAAGACTACATTGTTGCGCTTTAGCTAATTGATGTGCTTTAGCTATATTCAAAAATGAAGCCTTCGATTCAAAAAATTACGTGGTTTGCTGCTGCGTTTTGGATTGGGCTTGCGCTTTGCTTCTATTTTTTTGAAACGCTAGGCATTGTTTTTTATATAACATGTTTTTCCTTTGCGTTTATTTTTTTAATATGCGTGGCATTTAGAAAACGCTCGGCAGTAGCGCATGTCTTAATGTTTGTAGCTTTGGGTGTTTTGAGTTCGCTTTTACTTTATAACTTGTGTAGTGCTAACTATCAATATCAAAAAAACGAACTATCAAATCAGAGTAAGACAGAAAGCGTGTTTTATATTGAAGAAGACTCAAGTAGTGGGTCATATTCAAATTCTTGTATAGCTAAAATGCCTGTTGATAGTGGCAAATGGGTAAAGGTAAGACTGTATTTTGATACAGAAACAAGTTTCTATTATGGTGAAACAATAACAGCAAAGTACGAGCTAAAAACAATCAAATCAACTGAAGCGCAATCTTATTTCAAAAAGGGAATAGTTGGAAAACTTTATTTAGATAATTTTTCTTACAGCGAAGAACAAAATGTTCTTGTTTCCAACTTGGCAGAGCTTAGAAAATTGTTTATCAACGCAGTTTTGCCTGATGAAAATTCTAGTGAAGAGTCGTTGTTATTTTGTGCGCTAAGTTGTGGCTATAGGTCTAAATTATTTGATACGTCACTTTATAACGATTTTAAGCATGCTGGTTTAGCACATATGGTTGCAATCTCTGGTGCTCATTTAAGCATTGTTGTATCTATGCTGTCTTTGTTGCTAAAAATGCTTAAGGTTAAAAAGAAAACTACTATAAGCATAGAAATTGTATTTTTGCTTTTATATGTTTTTGTTTCTGCTATGCCTATTTCTGCCCTGCGTGCAGCGTTTATGTGCAGCGCTGCTATTGTGTCGTATTTTGCTAAGCGAAGAAGCGCAGCTCAAAATGCTCTTTCTTGCGTAATAATTATATTTTTAGTCTTAAACCCATTTAATGCGCTTTCGTTATCGTTTGCTTTGTCGTCGCTGTCTACTGCGGGGATTATCTTTTTTTATCAATTGTTTCGTAGTGTATTTTCAAAACAAAAAGGAAAAATTTACTCTGCGGTATGTGATTCTATTGCACTTTCTTTTTCCGCAAACAGTTTTGTATTGCCAATGAGCGTTGCAGTATTTTCTTATTTGAGTCCTGTAACAGTTATTTCTAATTTAGTTGCCTCATATTTTTTAACCATCATTTGCGTTTTAGGAATACTGGCGTTTGTTGTGTTTTTGTTTTCGCCACCACTTTTTTCCTTGATAGCTGCTTTTTCTTTGCCGCTTTGCCAATTATTCACAAATGTAGTTTCGTTTTTTGCTTCTCTTCCATTTGCTAGTTGCCCTGCGTCTTTGAATTACGCAGAAGCTGGGCTAATTACAGCATTTATATTTGCCTTGTTGTATATTCTTTGGAACAGAATTACTCTTTCTAGTCTGCTTTGTGCTGGAGCGGGTATTCTGATTTTTTATGCATGCATTGTTGGATATACATCATTTTTTGACGAAACGCGGCTTGTCATGTTTGATGTTGGCCAAGGTGATTCATTTCTTATAAAGTCCAAAAATGAAAGCATGCTTATAGACACTGGTAACAGCGATACCAAATTGCTTTCTTCTTTGTCAAAAAACGGTGTGAGTCACCTTGATGGTTTGATTATCACACATCCTGATGATGACCATTGCGCATCGCTTGAAGCTTTGATAGACGTAGTAGACATAGACACAATTTTTCTAAGCGTTGGTGTGCAGAATTGTACGTGCATAAATTGCATAAACTTGGTTTCAATGAGTGAAAAAGCCGCAGATGAAATATGTTTTATTTATCCAGGAGATGCACTTTCTTTTGGCTGTGTGAACATAGATATTTTGTGGCCTTATGAGTTTAGTTGCGAAGGTGGAAATGATGACAGCATTTGTGCTCTTGTAAAAATTGATGCAAATTCAGATGAAGCGCCTGACTATTCTGCGCTTTTTTGTGGTGATGCTGAAAGCAATGTAATAGATGAACTGATTTCTTTGGGTTCAGTTAAAGAAATAGATATTTTAAAAGTAAGCCATCATGGATCAACTGGTTCATGTAGTGAAGAGATTTTGAGCAAACTTAAGCCAAAACTTGCATTGATAAGTGTAGGTGTACAGAACAGCTATGGGCATCCAACGCAAGATACTCTAGATTTGCTTACCAATAGTGCAACAAAAGTATTTAGAAGCGATGAAATGGGGGAAGTTTCATGCACATTTTCTAGTTTGGGCATAAGTGTTCAAACAAATAGATAAAATGTCATATATGGAAAAATCTGCACAACAACTACTCCCGGTTTATATTGCGCTTGGTGATGATGCACTAAAGCGCGAAGAAGTTATGCGCAGGTTAAAGGCTCGCCTTGAAGAGCATGACGATTTATCTTTTGATTTTGATGAATTTGACGCTAAGCTTACAAGTGCAAGTGAAGTTCATCAAAATCAAAAGATAAATCGTCATGCTCTTCAAGG
>CAZRFO010000016.1:0-11663 GCA_964599515.1 uncultured Eggerthellaceae bacterium
TCACAAATGGCTTAAATAATTCAAGAGCCATCAATGAAGGCAAACCGCATTGATGAAGCTTTAGCTGAGGACCAACAACAATAACGGAACGGCCGGAATAGTCAACGCGCTTACCAAGCAAGTTTTGACGGAAACGACCCTGCTTGCCTTTAAGCATGTCAGACAAAGATTTCAAAGGACGGTTGCTAGGTCCTGTTGCTGGGCGACCACGTCTGCCATTATCAAACAATGAGTCAACAGCCTCTTGAAGCATTCTCTTTTCGTTGTTAACGATAATTTCTGGTGCTCCAAGATCAAGCAAACGCTTTAGACGATTGTTGCGGTTGATTACACGGCGATACAAATCGTTTAAGTCTGAAGTTGCAAATCTGCCACCATCTAGTTGAACCATAGGACGAAGATCCGGTGGAATAACTGGAATTACATCCAAAATCATGTCTGATGGTTTGTTGCTAGACCTCATGAAAGCGTCTACAACCTTAAGGCGTTTAATTGCCTTTGCACGGCGTTGACCCTTGCCAGTTTCAATAATTTCGCGCAATTCAACAGCGGTTGCTTCCAAATCTATTGCGTTAAGCAAATCGCGGATTGCTTCTGCACCCATGCCGCCTTTAAAGTAATCGCCATAATTCAAGCGCATTTCACGATAGATGCCTTCATCTGCAACAAGCTGCTTTGGCTCTATGCGCATGAATTCCTCAAAAGCATCTTTGCGAAGAGCTTTGCGCTCTTCGAATTCATCATAGATATCGCGAATTTCTTCTTCTACTTCTTCCGGAGTTAGACGATCATCTTCGTCAATGTCATCAACAAATTCGTCTTCATCTGGAACGTATTCTGTAGAAAGTTTGCGAGTTTCTTCAATGATGCGGTCACGTTCTGCATCTAGCTCTTCAAAATCTGCAGCAAGTTCGTCACGAAGCATTTCTTCGTCTTCTTCGCGAGCTTCTTTATCAACTGAAGTGATGATAGAGCTTGCAAAGTACAAAACCTTATCTAGATCTTTAGGAGAAATGTCCAACAAGTAACCCATACGTGAAGGAGATCCCTTAAAGTACCAAATATGGCTTACTGGTGTTGCAAGTTCGATGTGACCCATGCGTTCACGGCGAACCTTTGAACGAGTTACTTCAACACCGCAAACTTCGCAAACAATTCCTTTAAAGCGAACACGCTTGTATTTACCGCAAGAGCATTCCCAGTCCTTAGTAGGACCAAAAATTTTCTCACAGAACAAACCGTCTTTTACAGGTTTTAATGTGCGGTAGTTAATTGTTTCTGGTTCTTTAACTTCACCACGAGACCAACTACGAACATTTTCCGCACTTGCGACGGAGATACGCAAAGCATCAAAGTTATTGACATCAAATTCTGTTGTCATAATTAGAGCACCTCTCCTTCGCCAATAAGATCATCGGAGCTATTACCGAGATTCAAATTTAAACCACCAATCAATTCGTCTAGATCAGCAGAAATGTCTTCAAGCTCTTGTTCTTCAGTCTTTTTTGCATCTTCATTGAGCTTGTTAAACACTTCTTGCTCATCGTCTTCTTCTGAGTTTGCACCTTTGTGCTCAAATTTGTCTTTACCAGCACCTTCAAGCTCAACGTCTAAGCATAAAGACTTCATTTCTTTAACCAAAACTTTAAAGCTTTCTGGAACTTCGGCTGCAGGAATGTTTTCGCCCTTTACTATTGCTTCGTAAGACTTTACGCGGCCTGCGGTATCGTCAGATTTAATAGTAAGAATTTCCTGCAAAACATTAGAGGCACCATAAGCATAAAGCGCCCAAACTTCCATTTCACCAAAACGTTGGCCACCAAATTGAGCTTTACCACCTAAAGGCTGTTGTGTAATCAAGCTGTAAGGACCAGTTGAACGAGCATGAATCTTGTCGTCAACCAAGTGGCCCAATTTCAAGATGTAGCTTTGACCAACAGTAATTGGCTCACGGAATTTTTCACCGGTACGACCATCAAATAGCCAAGTTTTACCAGTACGAGAAAGTTGCGGAACGAATTCATCGCGTGCTTTGTCGCCGTATTTTGCATGATTGATGTTAATCAAGTTGCGATTAGCAGCCTCAATGCAGTCAGAAATTTCGTTTTCTGTAGCACCGTCAAAAATTGGCGTAGAAACGTAAATTGGGCCCTCAACTGGTTCTGTTGAGTTTGGATCATCCGACCAGCCCCATTTTGCAGCCCAGCCAAGATGGCATTCAAGCAACTGTCCAACATTCATACGAGAAGGAACACCCAATGGGTTCAAAATTACGTCTATTGGCGTGCCGTCTGCTAAATAAGGCATATCTTCAACAGGAAGAATACGGCTGATAACACCCTTATTACCATGGCGACCAGACAACTTGTCACCCTGTTGAATCTTACGCTTTTGTGCAACAAACACTCTAACTAACTCATTTACGCCAGGGTTAAGGTCGTCGCCTTTTTCGCGTGATTGGCGATAAATTCTAACAACCCTACCGCCTGCACCATGAGGAACACGCAATGAAGTATCACGAACTTCGCGAGCTTTGTCGCCAAAGATTGCACGAAGTAAGCGTTCTTCTGCTGTCATCTCGGTTTCACCTTTAGGTGTAACTTTGCCAACCAAGACATCTCCAGGACCTACTTCTGCACCAATGCGAATGATGCCGTCTGCGTCCAAGTTTGATGTCATGTCTTCATTTACGTTAGGAATCTCACGTGTGATTTCTTCTGGCCCTAGCTTTGTATCGCGGGACTCAATTTCATATTCTGCAATATGAATAGAAGTTAGCAAGTCTTCAGACACAACACGCTCAGACAAGATGATAGCGTCTTCGTAGTTAAAGCCTTCCCAAGGCATGTAAGCAACCATGAGATTTTGGCCAAGCGAAAGCTCTGCCATGTCGCAACTTGGACCGTCTGCTAAAACATCACCAGCTGCAACAACATCACCCTTGCGAACAATAGGCTTATGATTAATGCATCCACTTTGGTTTGAACGCTGGAACTTAGGAATAAGATACTCATCGTATTCGCCATCGTCGTTTAAGATGATGATTGTCATGCCATCAACGTAGTCAACAACACCTGGGTTTTGCGCAATCAAAATTTCACCAGAGTCAACAGCAATTCTGTGTTCGATGCCAGTACCAACAAGTGGCGCATGAGGACGAAGTAGTGGCACAGCCTGACGTTGCATGTTTGAACCCATCAAAGCACGGTTAGCGTCATCGTGCTCCAAGAATGGAATCAAAGAGGTTGCAACAGATGTCATCTGGCGTGGAGAAACGTCCATGTAGTTAACTTGTTCTGGCAAAACCTCATCAGGTTCACCAAATTCGCCGTTCTGATTTTTTGTACGGCACAAAATCTTAGTGGATTTTACAAATTTGCCGTTTTCATCAAAGCTTCCAAATTCCCTAGTTTCTGGGTTAAATGAAGCATTCGCCTGAGCAATAGTGTAATTTTCTTCTTCGTCTGCAGTTAAATAATCTACATCGTCTGTAACTTTGCCATCTATTACTCGGCGGTATGGAGTCTCAATAAAGCCATAAGAATTTACGCGTGCATAAGTAGCAAGCGAACCAATAAGACCAATGTTTGGACCTTCTGGTGTTTCAATTGGGCACATACGACCATAGTGAGATGTATGAACGTCGCGAACCTCAAAACCAGCACGTTCACGTGACAAACCGCCAGGGCCTAAAGCAGAAAGACGACGCTTATGAGTAATACCTGCAGCAGGGTTTGATTGGTCCATAAATTGGGACAGCTGCGAAGATCCAAAGAATTCACGAATTGCAGCAGTAACAGGGCGAATGTTTATCAATGATTGAGCTGTTACCTCTGAGGCATCCATATTATTCATGCGCTCACGAACATTGCGCTCCATGCGTCCAAGACCAATACGGAATTGGTTTTGGATCAATTCCCCAACTGTACGAATGCGCCTGTTGCCAAAGTGGTCAATGTCGTCTGTTACATAGCCTTCTTGTTCATCGTGAAGAGCAATGATGTAGCGCATTGTTTCAATGATGTCTGTATCAGTAAGTGTGGACGAATCAAAGTCTTCGCCAAATTGAAGTTTCTTATTAATTTTGTAACGTCCAACTTTTGCAAGGTCGTAGCGTTGTGGATTAAAGAACAAGCCTTCAAGCAAAGTACGAGCCGAATCAATTGTTGGTGGTTCACCCGGACGATAACGCTTATAGAGTTCAATGAGTGCTTCTTCTTTGGTTGTAGCAGGATCTCTATCGAGCGTGCGCAGTACAATTTCACTTGAACCAAGAAGTTCAATAATTTCTTCGTTTGTTTCAATTCCCATAGCGCGCAAAATAAGAGTAGCAGGCTGCTTACGTTTGCGGTCAATGCGAACAGAAAGTTGGTCGCGCTTGTCTGTTTCAAATTCCAGCCAAGCACCACGGCCAGGAATAATCTTGGCGTTGAAAATAATCTTGTCCGATGTTTTGTCTTGTTCGCTAGAGAAATAAACACCAGGGCTACGAACAAGCTGTGATACAACAACACGCTCTGTGCCATTGATAATGAAAGTGCCCCTGTTGGTCATCAATGGGAATTCACCCATGTAGACCTGCTTGGATTCTTTCATTTCTCCTGTTTCGCGGTTAATGAAGCGAACGTCTACATTCAATGGAGCTTGATAAGAAACATCCATCTCTTTACATTCATCAACGCTATGCTTTGGCTCGCCAAATTTGTACTCCCCAAATTCAACGCACATTGTCTTTGTGCTGTTTTCAATTGGGCTGTAGTCGGCAAAAGCCTGCTTAACGCCTTCATCCATGAACCACTTGTAGCTCTCTGTTTGAACTCCAATAAGGTTAGGAACATCCATTACATCAGGGATTTTTGCAAAACTTCTTCTGACGCGGAATTTACCTCTGTTTGAGCTTTTTTCCTGATTCGCCACGAGGATTTACCTCCTTCTAAAGGCCTTGTATTCGAGTAAACACATACAGCGCTATAGGATATTATTACTTTTAGCTGAAGTCAAGAATTTTTTTATTGAATCATGGATATTTTTTGGAAATTGCTAATTTAACTGGAAAAAGATGAAAAAGAAATTTTGTGAAAGAAGCAAAATTGTGCCAAGAATCTCTTAGTGTCTTAAATTTGTCTAAAAACAACCCTTACTAAGCACTTCATGCATTATGCCAAGAATCTCTTAGAGCCTTCAATTTGTCTAAAGTGTTTGAATCTATGCGGTCTGAAATTGTATTTTTATAGTTTGTCTTAGGAACTTCGTTTAATTGAGTTTGTTCAATATGCGTTTCCATTTCAAGGCAAAAACCATTTGCGCTCATACGGTCTACCCCGCCACCAAAAACGGTATCTTGTATTCCAGCATCGCTTGTAACTACAATGGTTTCAATGCCCTTTTCTTTTGCGGAGTGAGCTAATTTTTCTATCACTTTATCTGCACTTGATCCAGCTTCGGAAAATATAACTGATATTCCACCAATATTTTGCGGCTCGCCATTTGAATTAATGTTACCAGCACCATCAAAAACAATTACTGCTTTGCTATATTGCGCGTTTGAAAAGCTAATAACATCGTTTATAAGTACTTCGCGTGCCCTATTGATTGCTTCATGAGTATAGTCTGGGCCAACGATGTTTTTGTAGCGCTCACCTGAACGCAAAACATTGTATCCATCAACTATCAAATATTTTTTACGTGTATACATTCTGCTTGTTTTCGCCTTGTTTATCTCTTTAGCCTTAGCAAACTACTGATTTTGTCTAAGCCATTCATACATGCAAGCAGTTGCTGCCTGAGCAACATTTAAAGAACCAACAATTCCTTCCATTGGAAGTTTTACAAAGAAGTCGCAATTTTCTAGTACGAGCCTTGAAACGCCTTCGTTTTCATTGCCCATAACAAAGGCGATTTTGCCTTTCAAATTGCTTTTCCAAATTACGTCTTGCGCTTGTTCGGTTGCTGCAGCTATCCAAAATCCTTCTTTTTTAAGACGCTCAAGTGAAGCACAAACATTAGAAACCTGCACAACAGGAATATGCGAAATTGCTCCTGCAGAACTTTTATATGTTGCAGCAGTAACACAAGCAGATCGTTTTGATGGAATGATTATTCCACTTGCCCCTACAGCCTCTGCACTTCTTGCGATAGCACCCAGGTTTCCAGCATCAGTTATGTGGTCAAGCACGACAACTAGCGCGCGGCCATCATGATTTTGCGCATATTGGTTAGATGCTTCTACAATTTCTTTTATGCCAACGTAATGAAATTCTTCTATTTGAGCACAAACACCTTGATGGCTCCCTCTAACAGATATTTCATCTAACTTTCTTTTTGGAACTTGCTTAATTGGAACATTATTTTGTTTGGCTTTACGCTCTATATCTGCAATTAAACTATCGTGTTTAATATTGTCTGCCATTAGAATTTGTTGGAGCGGCATGTTGCTTTTGAGAGCCTCTATGAGCGGTCTTCTTCCTTCAATATAATCTGTCAAAACGTCTCCTTAAACGTTAAAATTTTGTTGGCGAATGTGTTAGCGCTGCACAATTTTAAAAAATAAAGCAAGCAAAAGTCATCGCTCAGATTTCAATACAAAAAGTAAAACAAATTCACAAACTCAAGCCAATCTAGAACTTCTGACAGCAATTAAATGCCCAAGCGAGTCCTCAAACAGGCAAAGCTTTCCATCTCTACTTTCACAAACGTGCTTAAAAGAGGCAAACGAATTTGTTAAAGTAGGCGAAATTGAAGGCTCGCTGTCTTTTACGCAATCTTCACCTTCGCTAGCCTTGCTTCTATCTTTTGTACGAAATGCTTTTTCTGTCATAAATCAACCTAAAACGCCGTAATATTTAAACCCGCAACGTGTGTTCTGCGTTTTTATCTGGAGAATATAGCACTTCTCCATCATATGATACATGCCAAAAAACTAATCCCTTAGCTGGGGCGGTTTGCCCGGCAGCGCACCTGTCACATGCATCTAGCGCGCGTTTTAACCACACTTCTTCCCTGTGTCCTTTTCCAATTAAGACTAAAGAACCAACTATTGTTCTAATCATTGAATGCAAAAAAGCATTGCCGCATATTGTAATTTGCAAGAAACGCTCATCTAAAATTGAAATTTCATCTAATGAAATTTTTGTAACAGTTCTAATTGTTCTTTTATCTTTAGCAGACGCCGCCAGGCAAAAACTTTTAAAATCATGCTCTCCTATTAAACATACAGAAGCATTTCTCATTGCATCAATATTAAGCTGCGGTCCAACATGCCAAGAAAAGTCATTCAAAAAAAGCGATGGCGTTTCTTCCAAACACAAAAAATACCTGTATTCGCGCAATCTTGCATCAAATCGCGCAGAAAAGCCGAGCGGAACCTCAACACATGAGTGAACATGTATATCGTCGTGTGTTAACGCGTTTAGCGACTTCAAAAGCTGTTTAGCACTACGCTTCTTGAATTCTTCATCTTCAAGTTCAAAACTTATGTATTGTTCACGCGCATGCACGCCAGCATCTGTTCTACCAGCACAAACGCTTAATACTTCACGTTTAAAAAGCAGGCGAAGTGCTTCTTCTATATTTCCTTGCACGGTCAAAGTGTTAGGCTGCCTTGCAAAACCACAAAAAGCCGCTCCGTTGTAGGATATTTTTAGAAGAACATTTACCATTTGCTGCTTTCATTTATTGAACAAAGAAGTTGTCGTGACCAAAAAGTCTTTCTATTTCCATTTTTAGCATTGCCGATTTTGCATCAACGCACACTGGGAGCGCTGCCTTGAAACGTTTTCCGTCTACCTGGGAATAAATTAAATAAACAGGAGAAGCGCCTGGATAAGTTTTTAATATGTGGTTAAGTTTAAGCGAAGTGTCCTGGTTAAATTCAGATGAACTAACATGAATTTCTACATTTTGAATTCTTTCACTTTGGTTAGCTAATTCAACCAATTCCGCTTCATATACTATGACCTGGTTTCCCCTGTCACTATGCTCAAATTTGCCTTTTACTTTAATTATTGCGTCCTCGTAAATGCAATCAGCGTAATCGGAGTACTTAAAGCAAATACATTCAACATGCCCTGTTGTGTCTTCTAATGTAAATGTAGCCATCTTATTGCCGGTTTTGGTTAGCTTTGTTACAACACTGCTTACCAATCCAACAAAAGTTGCAGATTTAATATCTGAAGTGCGCTCAGCTAAATCAGAAAGCTTGTATTTAGACATCTTAGCAATGGCATTTTCGTAAGGAGTAAGCGGGTGCTCAGAGACATATATTTTCATAATCTCTTTTTCATAAGCTAACTTTTGACGCTTATCCCATTCAATGCCATCTGGAGCAGGTATTTCTTCTTTGAAATCTTCGTCGTCGCTATCAAATAAGTCAAACATAGAAGTTTGACCTAAGTCTTTATCTTTTTGGCGCTTTGATGCGTTTTCTAGCAGGGATGTTTCATCAACAAAATACATCAATTGCTTACGAGTGTATCCTGTTGAATCAAAGGCTCCACCTTTTATAAGAGCTTCAAGAGTTTTTCTGTTATAGCATTTAGAATCAAGTCTAGATACAAAATCATGAAGCGAACTATAAGGCCCGTTTTCTTTGCGTTCTCTAACTATTTCTTCTGCTACATTGTTGCCAATACCACGCACACCAACTAAGCCAAAGCGGATTCCTTCATCTACTGGCGTAAATTCAACATTAGAAGAATTGATGTCTGGCGGTAAAACCTTAATTCCACTGTGATTGCAGCTTGCAATATAACGAATAAGCCTATCCGTATTTCCCATATAACTTGAAAGTACAGCAGCCATGTATTCGTTTGGATAGTGCGCCTTAAGGTAAGCCGTACGCATAACTAATACCGCATATGCAGCAGAATGCGATTTATTAAAGGCGTACTTAGCAAACTTTAGAGCATCTGCCCAAATTTCTTGAGCAACTTCTAGTTTGTAGCCGTTTTTAACAGCGCCTTCGTCCCATTCGGCTTGAAGCATGTTCATAACGTCAATTTTCTTTTTGCCCATGGCTTTACGAAGCACGTCAGACCTGCCTGCAGAAAAACCGCTCATATGAATAGAAACTTGCATGATTTGTTCTTGATAAACCATGGTTCCATATGTTTCTTCCAAAATTGGTTTCAGACGTTCATCGTAGTAATGAACAGGCTTTTTGCCGCTTGCTACTTGAACATAGTCGTCCACCATGCCAGATTCCAAAGGACCTGGGCGGTTTAGAGCAATGGAAGCAACAATATCTGAAAAGCGCTTTGGTGGAAGCTTAGAAAATAGGCTTACATACAAGGCGCTTTCCACCTGGAAAAGCCCATCCATGTTGCCACCTTGCATAAGCTTAAACGCGTCTTCGTCATCAATTGGTATTTCTTCTGGAACAATTGCGATGCCGTATCTGTCTTTGATGTTGTTGCATGCACGGGACAACACACCAAGTGTACGCAAGCCAAGAAAGTCCATTTTCAATAGACCAAGGTCAGGCGTATAGTGACCGTCATATTGCGTGATGATTGAACCGCCTTTAGTGTCACGCTTAACCGGGACGTGGTCTGTCATTGGGTCACGACAAATGATAGTTGCACAAGCATGCACACCTTCGCCACGTACATGACCTTCGATTGTCATGGCATCGTCTACTATTGCTTTTACGTCTTCTTCAGAATCATACGCAGCCTTAAATTCTGGGTTTTTCTCAAGAGCCTCAGCAATAGTTATACCAAGTTCATCGCCAATCATTTTGCAAATTCTATCGCCAGTGTTATATGGGTAACCTAAAACACGCGCAGTATCTCTAACTGCATTTTTAGCCTGCAATTTACCAAATGTTATAACGCCAGATACGTGGTCTTCCCCATAAACATCCTTAATGTGTTCGATTACTTCCTGGCGCCGCTCATCTTCAAAGTCAACGTCAATATCAGGCATTTCTACACGTTCTGGAGACAAGAAACGTTCAAACATCAATCCGTTAGAAATTGGTTCTATGTCTGTAATTCCCATGGCATAGGCAACAACAGCACCAGCCGCGGACCCACGACCAGGTCCAACGCCAATACCTTGGCTGCGTGCCCAAGAAATATATTCTTGAACAATAAGAAAGTACGCTGGAAAGCCTGCTTTTAAAATGACACTTGCCTCATATTCATACTGGTCCCAAATGTTTTTAGGAACTGGGTCTCCGTATCGTTTTTTTAAGCCAGCTTCACATTGCTTTCTAAAATAGCTTTCTTCTGTTTCTCCTTCAGGAAGCGGAAATTTTGGCAAAATAGATGTTCTATCCAAAATAACATTACATTTATCTGCAACCTCAATTGTATTGTCACACGCTTCTGGAAATTCAGAGAGAGCCTCACGCATTTCCTCTTCTGTTTTCATGTAGAACTGGTCACTTTGAAAACGAAGACGTTTTTCGTCATCAAAATTTGATCCCGTTCCAATGCACAGCATAATATCTTGCTGACGAGCATCTTCGTGCGTCAAATAATGAAAGTCATTTGTTGCTATGCATTTAAGACCAGCCGCTTTGGCAACTTCTACAAGCTGCCTATTAAGGGCTTCTTGCGTTGTACCAGCATCTGTTTTAATGAACTGGTTTTGAAGCTCAATATAGAAATCCCCTGGAGCAAAACAACTTGCATATGTTTTTGCCCAATGTAGCGCCTTTTCAAAATTACCAGCTTCAAGAGCTTGCGGGATAATTCCAGCAATGCAAGCACTTGAACCTATGATGCCTTCGCCATATTTTTTTAACATTGGCAAAGTTGTACGAGGTTTGCGGTAAAAATTGTCTACATGCGATTCGCTCACAAGTTTTATAAGGTTTTTATAACCAGTATTATTTTTTGCAAGCAAAAGAAGATGATTTGGCTTAACTCTTCCATCTTTTGCCAGAGTTTCATCTTCTGTGAAATAAACTTCGCATCCATAAATTGGCTTAACTTCTATGCCGCGTTTAGCTTTAACCGCATCACATGCAGCACATAGTTCTGGCACGCCGCTCATAACTCCATGGTCTGTTATAGCAACAGCAGGCATGCCTAAATCAGCTGCACGGTTGACCATATCCATGATATGAGTTGTACCGTCAAGCAAAGAATATTCTGTATGATTGTGTAAGTGTACGAATGCCATATCTCTTTAACTCCGATGCATGAAAATGAAACTTTTACGCTGCGAATAATAGCATAAAGAGACATGCAAAATTTTTTGAAGCAGATGGGCTTTAATAGAGTTTTTGATAAATGGAAGCACGAAATTTATAGCAAAAAAGAGGGTTTCAAAAACTGAAACCCTCTTTAAGTTTTAAGTAAGCTTTCCGCGTATTTTTTAAGCAGATACAGCCTTTAGTTGAACATTGCACCAAGAAATGTCTGCTGCTAATGTTGTTTTTGCAGCTTCTTCTGCGCTTAGCTCAGCTAGCTTAGACTCGTATTCTTTCAAAGATGCACGGGCGCTTTCTGCATCAATCTCTTCAACAGGCAATGCTCTGTCTGCAAGAATGATGACTTTCTTTCCTGTGACTTGCACGTAACCACCTTGCAAAGCGAATTTCTTCGTTTCGCCGTTTGCCTCTAACTGAACTCGCACAATGCCGTCAGCTAAAGTTGAAACTAGCGGTACGTGGCCCTGCAAGAAACCCATCTCGCCTTCTACGCCAGGAACAA
>CAZRFO010000017.1:0-11566 GCA_964599515.1 uncultured Eggerthellaceae bacterium
ACTTATTAACGATGGCGTAGTTGAACGAATTGGCGCAAAAAGAAGCAGCAACCAAATGTATAAAATTTGCCAATAGGGAAAACGGAGTCCGCTTTAAGCGTTGATTAGTGGCATTTGGGATTAATTGCTCAAGCAAAAATGGTCTAAGGTTACCAACGCAATCCTATTCAATAAAAATAGCTAGTTATTCGCCTGTCTTAGCTTCTAGTTTTGGTTTTTCTTTTCCTGCGTTGAAAAAAGAAAGTTTTATTGCGCCTGTTGGACATTCTTGTATACATAGACCACATTTACGGCATTCTGGAATGTGTTTTGAATGCGGGTCAAGAAGTTCCGGACATACATCAACACAATGATGGCAGTCTGTGCCTTGTTCGCGCAAACATGTATTTTTGTCTACGCGTGGGCGCAAGATGTTGCTTTTGCAAGATATGAGCGACATAAGCGCGCTAATTGGACAAAGGTGCGTACACCATTTGCGGAAAAAGACTATTTCTACAACCAATACAGCTGCAAAGACCAAAAGAGCAATGCTTGGGCTATTCAAAATTATGGCATCCCATAAGCCAATAATTAAAGCAAAAGTAATACCTATAGGGCATATTAAACAAAAAACAGGGAAACCGAAAATAGCAGCAGATGCAAGCGCTCCAACTAGCACCCCGTGGCGCATGTCAACGTGATTGCCGTCTCGCTTTCCGCCAACTGACTCAATTGCACAAGTTTTACCAGAACAGCTGTTACAACTTGAACATTTCTGAGCAGTCGTATTCTGACTTTCTAATGAAGTTGCGTCTTTTGTTTCGCTGGCACTAGTTTTTTCTTTTTTGAAACGTTGGAAAAATCGCTCTACCCATGGAACTGGGCACACCCAACCGCAAAAAGCCTTTCCAACAACAATAATTGCAACTATAACAACTGCCAAAATTATTAACAGATGGATAGATGCGCCTTTTGCACCAAAAATAGTTTCTAGCGCACCAAGTGGGCAAATGGCAGAAATATTAAAAGCACCCAACGCTGAAGGAGTACCAAAGTCTATATTTAACGCAAGGCCTAAAATAACTGCAATCACGCAAAGCAGCGCTACTATTCCTCTTATACGAGAAAAGCGAACTTGGTGCTGCGAAGATGGCTTTTTATCGTTCATAATTTAAGCCTCCTGTGCTGGTTGAACGTTTATTCCGCGCAAATTGTCTCCGCCATACGTTAGATAGACATTTGATGGGCACTTGTTTTCGCATCTTCCGCAACCGTTGCAAAGAGCAGCGTCTACCACAGGGCAACCTGCATCGTTTAAGGAGATTGCGCTATATATGCAAGCGTCGGTACAAACGTTGCAACCACGCCCAAGGTAGGCAATACAGCGTTGTGCATCTACAACAGCGGTTCCTATAACACTTGCGTATTCGCTTATGTTAGTAATCGCGCCTGTTGGACATGTGTATTCGCATTTTCCGCAAAAGTCGCATATACCTTTATGAAAATCTAGTATTGGTGTGCGATACGCAAGAATGCCTTCTTCAAGCGTGCCAAAACGTAGGCAATTTTGAGGGCATACGCTAACGCAGCGGTTGCAACGAATACATGTTGCGTTGAAATGCGAATAATCTTGAGCACCAGGCGGTCTTAGACAAGCATTATCTTCTTCGCTAGCAAAGGCAAACCCGCCAACCAAAAAGCTTGCTCCTATTGTGCAGGCGCCAGTAATTAATGTCCTTCGCGAAACAAGTTTTTCCATCTGTGTTTCCTTATGTTAAGCTGCAAAATCTTGCAGTACTTCAAGTTCATCTGCAATAACGTCTGTGTCCATATGAACAAAACCGCGTGTTATTTTTGCAACGCCTCTGTAAAAACGTGTTGCACATGTATCGTCTATGGCATCGCAAAGGTCATCTATCCAGTTCAACTGATGGTTTTTATGAAATTCCTCAATAGTTTTTGCAACGCGTAGAGCTTCATCCCAGTTGTGTTTTTCTATTTCGCAATTCAGCTTTTCAATTAGATGCGCCATAAATTGGAATTCAAAGGAAACGTGATCTTCTGGAACATGAAGGCTTTCATCTGGTTGCACATGAGCTTCGCAATACATCTTGTACACTTCATCGCGCGGTTCTTGCATAAGCAGCCCTGCTTCAGAAACAAACACAGATTCAAAAGGAGTTGCTGCATATGTTTCATAATTGCCAGCAGCCAAAAAGGTGTGAGCGTAATCAACTGCAAGATCCTGGCGCGTTGCGCTGTTTCGCTTTTTTAGATAGCTATGTATGTCTGCATAACCTGTTGCAATTAATTCATCGCCGCCGTTAGAGCTTGTAAAATCTTGGCTAGCTAGAGCATCAAGTTGTGCCTGGGTGAGTTCTTTGAAGTAAAAACTTGATAACCTGCGGTAATAATCTGCTCTGCCAACATTTATGGCAAGCATTTGCTCTATGAGGTTATCTGTTTGTTCTTCTGCAGCCTTTTCATTTTGCGATGTTTTATTTACGTTTGCCATAATGTGTGCTCCTAAATCTTTCTATGTGTCTTGCAGCCCTAAGGCACCATGCGGCACCTTAGGGCGCGTTAAAGTTAGATGGTCATGCTAAAGAAATTCACGATGTCTGTAGCGCACATCCACATAAAGCAGCGGTAAGCTATAACGCCAATAAT
This sequence comes from uncultured Eggerthellaceae bacterium, assembly GCA_964599515.1. Lineage (GTDB taxonomy): Bacteria > Actinomycetota > Coriobacteriia > Coriobacteriales > Eggerthellaceae > CAKUOV01. The sequence continues at coordinate 2,650 of CAZRFO010000017.1, forward strand.
CGAACAAGCAAGAGCAATTGTGGTAAGGTTTTTAATTTGTTCTTGCTTCTTTTTCATGGCAAAGCCAATTACGGCAGGTGCTGCGCCACCAACTAGTACACATAGCAACCACAAAATGAGTACGTGTGAGGTGTCGCCAGATACTATGCCGTATGCGGCTGCACTAACGGCCGCAATAATGCCGCCAATTCCCAGCACAACAGGCAGCTCAGCTGCGATTTCTTCGCCTTTAATACCAATTAGTAACATGTAAAGAGCAATGCCTGCAGGAAGAGCAGTTCCAGCGTATCCCATAGGGAGCAATATTGTGTTCCAAGAAGGACGTGCTGCCATCATGTAGGATTCGCCTGCCATGAAAGAAAGCACAACGCCAAATACAGCAGCTAGCACAGCGAACACACGCAAGGCATTCGCAGAAGAATTTTGCTTGATTAAGATAAGGTATATCACTGCTGGTAGAGCTGTAAGTCCAACCAAAACCGCTTCAACAAAGATGCCGCTCGTTGGGTGTTGAAGAGCGCCTAAAATGCCTTCAACATGGGAAAGGTGAGTAACGGATGCGCATCCACCAACAATAAGCACTATCAAAAGTACAATAGCTGCGAAAAATTGATTTTCGCGTGCGACTTTTCCGCGGAATTCTGAAAACGCTAGCGCCGCAAAGCCCCATCCAGCGGTTCCAGTCAAAGCCGTGAAAAGCACCAAAGACCATTGAACACTCATTTGTTTTACGCCTCCTTCTTAAACCAAGCGGCGTCAATGAAATCAGAAGCTGCAGTTAGCTCTGTGTCTGGAATCCAAGACGCAATCTTACTGGACAAAATATATTTGGTTAGCGGGTGATTTCCAACATCGCTAAGAGTGTGAATGGAATCTGGGTCTGCTGCAGCAAGTGCTTTTGCGGCAGCGCTTTCTGGGTCATCCAAATCGCCATAATAGCGTGCATTTGCGCAACACCCTTGCACGCAGGCTGGAAGCAAGCCAGTGCTTGTAAGCTGACCGCAAAGAGTACATTTTTCTACACGCTTTTCTTCTTCATTCCAAGAACGTACGCCATAAGGGCAGGCCATCATACAGTACTTACACCCAATGCACTTCTCTTTATTAACAAGAACCATATTTGTTTCTTCATCGCGATAAGATGCACCAGTTGGGCATACATGTGTGCAGGGAGATTCTTCGCATTGTTGGCACTGAACCGGAAGCCAATATTGTTCAAGGTTTGGGAATGTCCCGTGAGGACCTACTTGTACTACACGGTTCCAATATTCTCCTAGTGCTATGCCGTTTTCATTTTTGCACGCAATTTCGCAAGCGTGGCAACCTATGCAACGGTCAAGATCAACAATTAAACAGTATCTACTCATGATGCGTAGCAACCTCCTCCGGTGTAGTCACTTGGCTGCGGCATCCAAGGTTCAAAGTCTTTAGGTTCTACCCAAATTCCTTCTGGACGCTCGCTCTTGCTTACCTCAACGCTAATTGCACGTAAGGTGTAGGTTCCAATTTCTGGGTTGTAGAAACCAGTGTTTTTAGTAAGAACATTCATGTTCATTAGCGTCCACGACTTACGACCATCAGATCCGTCTTCCAAAAACTCAGGATTCCAGAAGCGCTCTATATAAACCGAGTTACGCGCTATGCCTTCTGTCACACGAGCTATCGCATAAATTCCTTCTGCAACAGCACTTTGACCTTCTGCTGTAAGTTCTTCACCTGGATGGAATTCCGTGTTTTGTGCATCGCGGCTAGGAGCTGTAAGTGTTGTTTTATCCAAACCGCTTGTGATGTCTTTGAATACGTCAAGACCATCTGTTCTAGGAGATTTAATGTTTACCCAGTCGCCGTCTTCAATTCCACGCTCTTGTGCATTTTCTGGCGATATCCAAAGCTCTGGAACTGGATAAAGTTCACGTAAGTATGGGTTGTTGCGCAAAGTGCCATGATGGTAATATGGAATGCGGCCTTCTGTAAGTACCAGCGGGTACTTGTCGCCGTATTCTGCTTCATCTTCTGCTGGAACATAATATGGCATTGGGTTGTAGTCAATTGTTGCCGGTGGAAGCTCAAAGCTTTCCTTGCCATGGCGCCCAATGTATAAAACATTATCACCATAAGGGCTGCATTTCATTGGTGCGTCAACAATGTCATCTGCTGCTGTATTAAATCCTGTATAGTAGTTGTCTCCTTTGTAAACAAAACTTGCAGCGGCAGCGTTTTTACCTGTACCTTGCGGGCAGTTAACAACCTTGTAGCCGTCGTACACTGTGCCGCCCCAGAATTCGTCATCTGTAGCCCATTGTTCTGGGAATGCATCCATTGCTTGTTCCATTGTGGTTACGTTTGGATCGCAACCTTGGGAAGCAACCCAATCCCAGTATTCGTTGATGGTCTTCCAATATGGTGGTACATCTGGATATGGCCCAAGTCCGTTGCCAATTTTCTCTGCATCGCAGCATGCTTCCATATTAGGGTCATATAAATCAGAATCCGGGTCGCTCATTGCTTCTGCAATCTTTCCCCACATCATGATTTCATCTGCTGCTTCAAAGAGTGCTGTTACAGGTTTGCGCATAAGGTTTACGTTCCACCTGCTTTGCGCAAATGCGTTTTCCAGCCATTCGCATGTTGGGAAAACTATGTCAACAGCCTCTGTTGTGAATGAGGTTGGGTACATGTAGCCTTGAACAACCATGTCAAATTTAGGGAATGCATCTAACCATGAAGCCGAATTTCCAAGAGCTGCCATTTTGTTGCCGGAGCGTTCTATCCACACCTTTGGTTGGTATGGCTTGCCAGTTAGAATTGCAGAAAGGATTGTTGGAATGTGGGAATGCATCCATCCACCTAAAGCTTTGTGTTCTGCGTATCCCAAGCGCTCTGCCACAGCTTCGTCTTCCATGAACGTGTATTTTAAAGGTCCAAAGAAGTTGCTAGGGAAGATGGGAGATTCTGCAGCGGAAAGTCCAGATGTTCCAGAGCCGCCAACGGAATTGCCTGTGCAACCTTCGTGCCATAAGTGGGCAGTCATGCATTCAAGTGCTGTGATGCCTAGTGCCGCTTGGCAAGATTGCGGGTATTGGTCAGTTGCTACACCAAGAGAAATGCCACCGTTAGGAATGCTGCAATATAACTCAATTGCTTCTTTGATTTTCTCTGGGTCGCAGCCGCAGATTTCGCCAACAGTTTCTAGGTCAAATGCATCGCAGCGTTCTTTGTAAGCCTGGAATGCAGTTTTGCAAGAAATAGTGCTTCCGTCTTTTAGTTTTACATCCACATAGCCAAACATTTGTGGATGATATGTTCCATCTGTGTCTGGACCAAGTGCCCATGCTTTTGTGACCTTGCCAGTTCCTGTATCAAAGTACACATAACCTTCGTTTTCAACTGTTGTGTCAAGACCTTCAACTTCAGACGCGCGCAACAATTTGCCGTCGCCTGTGATGTCTATGGTCTTGCCGCCAACTATAGGAAGAGAAACTTCATCGCGGGAATCAACAAGGAACGGCAAATTTGTCCATTGCTCAACAAATGTTTCGTAACCTGGTATTTTTGCCCACAAGTCGTTGTCGATGATGTATTTCATCCAGCCTAAGCACATAGCTACATCTGTACCAGGTTTAATAGGAAGCCAAATGTCTGCCTTTGATGCATCTGGTGTAAAACGAGGGTCCAACACGATTGTTTTGCAGCCGTTTGCGCGAAGTTCAGCTACGCAACGTCCGGATGTAGAAGGCGAATGCCATGCAGGGTTTGTTCCCCAAATTACGTACAATTGGCAAATTTTGCCGTATTTGTCTTCATGGCCTGCTGGTTTGTACAACTCAGGACAACCAGAGTCTGCAATGGAAGTGTCACCAAGACCGTTGATTAGTGGCTGGATGTATGAACGAGGCAAGTAGCATTGTGCGCACCCAGGTTCAAAAGTATTGCCAGCGCCCCAGAAGTTACGGAAACGTGGTGGGCTAAAGAACTGCGGGTTTCCGCCGCCACCAGTTGACGTAAGAAGTCCGTGTTTGCCAGTTTTGTCACGCATGTCAATTAAGGCCTGAGCTGCTAGACGTGCAGCTTCTTCCCAGCTAATGCGTTCCCATTCGTTTCCTGGTTTTTTACCCACGCGTTTCATTGGGTATTTGTTTCTGTTCGGGTGATACAAAGCCTGTATTCCCGAAAGTCCTTTAGGACACAAGCGTCCCTTAGACATTGGGTCAATGTCATCGCCACGCAATTTGATAACGCGCCCATTTTTGACTGTCGCAATAACTCCGCAGTTTGAAATACATGCGCGGCACGAAGTATGAATTTCTTTTACTTCATCATCTGCCCACGCTTTGTCACTTGGACTAAAAGTGTCAAATGCTTCTACTGTTAGTCCTGCTGCGGCACCAGTTATTGCGGCTGCCTTTAGAAACGAGCGACGTGTTGTGGTTATAGACAATTTTCTCCCTCCTTCTTCTACTTTCCATTACCTTTTCTATTTGTAAGGGCTTGCAAATAGTGCGCAATTGCGAAAACTAGTCTTTGATAACTTTTAGCTAGCGCGTTCGCGTAAAAGCAAGCTTTTGCCAGCTTCCGTTGTGCACCATGCGCCCTTCCAAACCAAAGCACCGGCCTTTTCTAGTTTGTCTACGTAGAAATCTGCTGCTAGGGTGTGTTGTTTTTGTACAACATCAACAGCTAGGCCTGGGGTTTCTTGATACCATTGTTTTATTTCGGGGAATTTCCTTGGTTTTTCTAAGCAGAATTCAAGCAATTTAAGAAATGTTTCACGTCTATGCGGGCGTTGTTCTAGCAATACATCCATGCGTTTTTCTGGCGATGTAAGACGGATTGCCGCTTTACCAGCTTCAGTTGTAAGTAATGTAGTGTATTCAACTGCATCTGCAGCAGCATCAGCATCCATGTTAGAAAGCTGCTCTTTTGAAAGAAGTGAATTATTGGAATCATATGCGCGTTCTTCAAGTCCACCTTCCTCTATCATCATTTTTATTAGCTGATAAGAAGGTTGCAGAAGGTGTCCGTAAATAATTTCAGGTTGTTGCGAAAGAAAGTTTTCAACATCTGTGCACGTGTGTTCGGCGCCTTCGCAATATTCAAGAAGTTTGTATAAAATTTCACGTAAGCAATTTTGTGATGCCATCAATGTGAGCACTGCGTCAATTTGCTCTTCTATAGCTTTTGCATTTTGCTGTTTTGAAGACTGTACAGTTTTGCTTGTATCTGTTGTATCGATTTGGCTTGAAGCGTTTTGAGCAATCTTGGGTGTTCTATCTGCATCATGAGCCGATTTCTTACAATAAAGAGCATCTTCGGTTCCATAGTTTGCGTAGCTTGACGACACTTCAAAACGGGGGAGTCTGCGTTGTGTTAACTTCTTTGGCCTTTCTTGTGTCTTATTAATTTGACATGTGTTGGAACCTTGTTGTGTTGCAGCTAAATCCATAAGCTTAGTCATGTTGATACACATCCTCTTTGAACGCTTTTTGTGTGCGTAGTCGTTGTTTTTGACGGTTTGAAAAATTAAATTTCAGGGAAAAATTGCACATCGACAGAGAGTGGGTATATTTGACTACTCATATAGTTAATAATTGACTAGTTCATCTTTAACTGTGCTCTGTTATTATTTTGTAGTTGCAATGTGGCGTGCGTTTTGCCTTGGAAGATGAAAATAATTACACGCCGTAATTTGAAGCATCAAAATGTGACTTAGAGGGCGATGCTATGGCAAATATACATAACCTTGTTTCAAGTAATTGGCTTTCCTTGCAGGCAGAAAAAATCGACAAGCAAGTTCCAATGCTTAGCTACATGGGTTTTGCTTTTTGGGTAGCTTGGAACAACATTTCTTTTACCGGTTTGGTTTGGTTTCGCGAAAGCGTAAATACAGACCGCATTCAGTTATTTATTGTGATACACCTGCTTACGTGCGTTATATCAATGGCAATTTGTTCTTTTGGCGCGGCAAAATTAACAAAGTATCTAATGAAAAATCGCGTGACGCTTGTAGGTGGAATAGCTGCAGTTGCTGGGTCTGCAATGATTGTGGCAGCTGGTCTTCCACCGTTTTTTCCAAATTTGCCTCTTCTTGTTGTTGGTTCTTGTCTTACTGGACCTGGGACTACTTTGGTATTTTTGCGCGGAGCTCCGTTATATGGTGCATTGCCGCCGCGGCGCGCTATCGTTGCTATTTGTTCTGCTGGAATTTTGTCTTCGTTCCTAATATTTACGCTTAATAGCTGCAGCGATACTGTTGCAACTATTGGTTTTTGCCTTCTTCCTTTTATCGGCGCGCTGTTTTTTTCGCTTCACAACAGTGAAAAGAGTCCAAAAGGTACAGTGCTAAATATCGATGTTCAAACTCCAAGAAAAAGTCTTGTTTCATTTGTCGTTGCTGTTGTTTTATGTACGGCGGCATTTCAGGTAGTTGGCACTTTAGATACTTTGAATACAGACACTGCAGTTACCAAAAATGCTGGCATTTCTTCCCAGTTAATTATTTTGTTGGTAAATTCCATTGTTGTAATAAGTGTTTTATTGTCTAAAGACTCTGGCAAAAATTATGTTTCCATGCTTGTTGTGGCTACTGGCATACTTATTGTAGTGATGATGATTTTTCCTTTTGCTAACTTAAATAATTTATCGGTTGCAACTGTGGCAAAAGCTTTCATGCAATTGTTTAACCAGGTTGTCTGGGCCATAACTGCTTATATTGTTTATCAGTCTCAATGTAACGCCATACGAATAATTTCTGCCGGGAATGCAGCTATGGCTGCTGGCGCTGGCTTGGCTTCGCTATTTTTTCTTGTTGAATTACGCTTTGGAATGATTCAAGACATCTCTCACATATTGACTGTTGTTCTTGGCATTGTTGTTTTGGTTTGTCTGGGAACCGTGTTAAATGAAAGATATCTTTCTCAACTGCTTGTTCCTATTGAAAAAGAACGTGAAGCAGAAGACCGGTTTATTGGCGATAGGGCAAACGCAAGAACGCCACGTAAATGGCTTCAGGATTGTGAAAAAATTGCCAAAAAATACCACCTTACTACCAAGGAGACGGATGTTTTTGTTTGTGTATTGAGGGGAATGACTGCAAACGAAATTGCTGAAAAACAAGTGGTGAGTGTTCATACTGTACGTGCTCATATACGTTCGATCCATAGCAAAATGGATGTGCATTCCAAAGCAGAACTTGATAAATTGATTGAATGCGAACGCGCCGAGCTATGACTTATCACATAGCGTGATGTTGAATCTGAATCTGCCCCAGTTTTGTTGACACTTTGATTTTGATCATGTTGGAGTGGGACAATATAATGGACACAAATAATCGAGCAAATCGATGAGAAAGGTGTTCACTTATGCTGGAGTGGGACAATTTTGTGGACACGCAAAGTTGTCACGCTCAAAAGATGCGGCATATGATTTGTCAACGAAAACTGGGCAGATGCTAAGACCTATTTTGCAACTTTCTTTTCCATGATGTAGTCATCCATGATGTAGCCTTCGCCAATGTCTGTTTCAACTGCATCAATAACTTCAAAACCTTTGCCAAGGTAGGCACGTTTTCCAAGTTCGTTGTTCTTATTTACAGTTAAATACATCGCATTAAAGCCACGTTCTTTGCAAAGCGCTTCGTAGAATTCAATTACTCGGCTTGCAAAATGCTTGCCGCGTTCTTCTGCTTTTAAGTAAATTTTAGAGATAAAGAAGCGGTTTGTTTCTGGTTCATTGTGCCCGCCTGTAAAACCAACAGTGCGCGCATTTTCGCCTTCGCCATCTACTAAAAACCAGTATTCGTATGCGTTATGTTCCATGTCGCGTGTGATAGCGTTTACAGACTGAAACTGTTCAACCATGTAGTCTGTTTGTTCTTTTCCTATAATGGCTGGCCAGTATTCATGCCAAATATCGCCTGCCAACTGGGCTAACGCTTCAATGCCGTCTTTTTGGACTGGTTTAAATTGTAGTGCCATATTTATGCTCCTTTCAAATATACGGCGCAAAACTATAGCACTTCTAGTGTTTCTTGGGCTTTCACGTGGCTATTGTTTCGGGCGCGTAACGCAAAACGCGCGCAATTGTTTCCAAATGTTTTAAGTGTGATTAACACTTGGCGTTCACGCAAAAAAGTGATTTTTGCAGTGCCATGATAGCGTTGTCAAAAAAAGTGGCGCGTTGAAAGGAGATTAAAATGTTTGACACAGGTTCTACAGGCTTCATGTTAATTTGCGCCATGTTGGTGCTGCTCATGACGCCTGGCTTAGCGTTTTTCTATGGAGGTTTGTCGCGCAGGAAAAATGTTGGCAACACTATGATTATGGTTTTTGCCACAATTGGTATTGTTGCTATCACATGGACGCTAGTTGGGTGGTCGTTTGCTTATGGCGGAGATGGTTCTATTCCGTTCTTTGGCGGTTTTGACCAACTTGGTTTAACTGGCGTGACGCAAACAGCTATTTCGGAAACAGCAGAAGTTGCAGGCGAAGGTTATCCTTCAATTATTGACATTGTTTTCCAAATGGCATTTTGCATGATTACAACAGCCATTATTACTGGTGGCGTTGCAGGACGTATGAAGTTTGGTGCAATTTGTGCATTCTTAGCTGCGTGGACTATCCTTGTATACCCTGCACTTGCTCACATGGTTTGGGGCGGAGACGGCAGCCTCATAGGAGACATGATTGGTGCTCTTGACTTTGCCGGTGGCGATGTTGTACACATTTCATCTGGCCTTACTGCTTTAGTGCTTTGTTTGTTCTTGGGCAAACGCAAGGGCTTTGGCGTTATGAATTACCGCGCTCATAACGTGCCTTTTGTAGCATTAGGCGCAACGCTTCTGTGGTTTGGATGGTTTGGCTTTAACGCTGGTTCTGAATTTGCAGCAGACGGTACAGCCGGCCTTGCGTTAATAAATACT
>CAZRFO010000018.1:0-11455 GCA_964599515.1 uncultured Eggerthellaceae bacterium
GCGGGCAAGTAACGCTTAACGCCAGCGCGCAAACCATCAATGGCAACATGGTGGTGGACAGTGTTTCTAACTTGAATTTGTACCTGGCAGATGCTTCTACGTTCACGGGCGCAATCAACAGCGATGGCGAAGGTGGCGAAGTTTACGTTGAACTTTCGGGCGGCTCAAAGTGGGTGCTCACGGCAGATTCTTACATCACCAGCCTTACATGCGATGCGAACTCCATTGATTTGAATGGCCACACGCTCTACGTTGATGGCGTTGCCTACACGTCCGGCACTTCTTCTACTGGCAGCGCCATTGAAGTTGTTGAAAGCTCTGGCGGAGCTGGCGGCGCCGGCATGGGTGGCGACATGGGTGGCGACAAGCCCGATGGTGAAGCTCCTGATGGGGAAGGCGGAATGGGCCCTGGTGGCGAAGGCGGCGCCGGTGACCCTGGCGCCGGTGACCCTGGCGCTGGCGATCCGGGCGCTGGTGGCCCCGGTGGAGAAGGCGGCGCTGGCGGCGATAAGCCCGATAGCAAGCCCGATGCCGCACCTGGCGGCGAAGGCGGCGGCAAACAATAAATGTGGCGCATGTTGCGCGATAAGCAGTGGTTGCAGTGCTTAGCGGTGTTTGGCGTTCCCTGCCACGCTAACCATCGCTAAGCACCAAACAATAAAGTTGCCTCATGATTTTGGGCACAAGGGAAAGCCTTTGATAGCAAGGCTCTCTAGAATAGAGTTCCTTTAGAAAAACATCACGTAATAAATGGGCAGGTAGGTAATTTTTCCTTTTGTTTTAATTACGCGCTCGTTTGACAGAACAAACGCCTTCTTAATGTGGTATCCATCGTTCTTTGTAAAATTTGTAAGCGCGCTATGAACGGAGTAATCCTTACCCGATTTAACTTCAATAGGTACAACCGATAAACTATCGTAATCATCAATCAAATAATCAACTTCGCCTTTTTGGCGGTTATCGTAATAGAACAATTTATGCCCGTGTGCTGCAAGTTCACTTGCTACCACACTCTCATACACTGCACCTAAGTTAATAGAGCGTTCATCATCAAGAATTGCCCGAATATTGTTTCCGTATAAAATACCCGTTAAAATTCCCACGTCATTTAGATATAACTTCAAAAGATTTTTCCCGCTTGATTCAATAAGCGGAAACACAGGGTTTGCAATTGCCTGCACTTCAAGCGCTATACCAGCACTTATTACATATTCAAATTCGTCCTGATAATCTAAGAACGTTTTACCCTTTTTTTCTTCAATCTTTTGTGCAACAACGCGCTTTTTCTTGTTTTCCATGTTGGAAGGAATCAAATCGTACACGCGGCGAATATGCAACTTTCGTTGCGCATCATACTTTGATGCGTCAGCAGCGTAGTAGCTATGAATTTCACTTTGAATTTCGCGAACTTGTTGTATGTTTTTTGTTTCAAGGTAGGTATTTACCGCATCGGGAAGCCCGCCTACAAGTAAATACTTTCGGAATAAGTCCATCATCTTATTATGGGTAGACTCATCGAGTGCTTCTAGCTTGGAGAACTTTTGATTTAAAGAGGAAATAACCAGTTCATTCATGCCGTTTGCATAAAGAAACTCTTCAAAATCAAGGGGAAACATGCGTACCTTTCTAATGCTCCCCATAGGAATGGAACTTGTTTCAGACAGCGTTACTCCAAGTAAAGAGCCACTTGCAATGTAGGTAAACTTATTGTCCTGCGCCAAAAATTTCAAAAGGGTAAGCAGGTAGGGGTACTCTTGAATCTCATCAATAAAAACAATTGTGTTTTCCTTTTTGTCCATTTTTGAGCCAGCAAGCATGCTTAGCTGAAGGTAAAAATCCTCGGTGGTTTTGGTGTTGGCGAAAAGCTGTTCCCCTAAAGAATCTTCAATCATGTTAAGTTCAATGTAGTTTGAAAACAGCTTTTGACAGACGTGTCGGATGATGAACGACTTTCCAACCTGACGTGCGCCATCTACAAGAAGAATTTTTTTGGAACCCGATTTTAAATGTTCTTCAATGAGCGATTCGATTTTTCGATAAAGCATTATGTGCCCCCAAATGCGTCTAGCTGGTAGTGCAATTCTTGCAAGTTGACGAATTCAGTAGTTTCAACAAATCCAGTGACTTGAGCTACTTTATGCCATAAGTCAACTTTTCAATAGAATTCTGACACACATTCGGCAACTTTTCAATAATTACTAGAGCGAATTCTACAACTTTTCAATAAAATTTTGCTACCATTTTGCCAACTTTTCAATAATTTGGCTCTGCGGCTTCGCACTGCTTTAAATTACAAACGCCAGCCTTGCGAAGGCCCTTCAAGCAGTTTCCATCCAACTGCAATAAATCCATATTTGCTTTCTGCTACACCGTGACCAATGCCTGCTGTAGCTCCAGTTCGCTCTGCCGCATCGCGTGGATTTGTGCCAATTTCTGCCCAGCCGTAATTTGAGCCAGAGTCGCTAGCCAAATTTGCGTGCGGGGTTCGCTCGCATGTCATGCCGCTTCAACTAAGTCTGCAATCGTAGCCAACAATTACACGCACATGGGCAGCCAACATGACCAAATAATTGCTTTATTCCAATCTGGAATTTTGTGCACTGGTGGTGCATAATACGTACTTGGGGATAATTTATAAAACAACTGCATAAACACAGGCCAACAAGGGGAGACATGGAACTTAGCTATCTAAGAGAATACATCGAGCTTGTTCGCAGCTTAAATTACACAACGGCTGCAAAAAAAATGCACGTAACCCAACCAACTCTAAGCAAACATGTGGTTGCCATTGAAAAAGAACTTGGTTGCAAGCTTTTTGAACGAGACAGGCGCAAAGTAGAACCAACAGATGCTGGGCGCGTATTTGCTTCCGCTGCAATCCAGATGATAGAAGCCTACGATGAGGCGCAAGCAAAAATAAGCGAAATAGAAAAGCGCAACCCGCTTCGCGTTGATGGCACCGTGTTTGACAACGCAATGTCGTCTATATTTTCTATAGCTTCAACGTTTTTAGATAATGAAGGCTATCCGCCAGTTAATTACACGCATCACGCCGATGTTGACTGCATTGAATTGCTTATGGCAGGCGAAATTGACGTAGCTTGTACGTTTTATCCAAAAGATGAACTGGAAACAATGGGGCTGTCATACATTCCTATGACTCGTTCAAGATTTGTTGCGCTAATGCGTCCAGATAACCCTCTTGCTCAAAAGCAAACGCTTACAATGGACCAGTTGCGCAATTCGCGTCTTATCAAATTTGTTGATAGTTATGCAATCCACGGTTGGCAAAACATAGAAAACGTATGCCACAACCACGGGTTTACTCCACGCACGCGCACGGTGCTAGGTCGCAACAAAACCAATTACTTTACAACATCTCTTGATGAAGACGAAGTAATTATTCTTCAGGCAAGTACCCCGCAACTCCGTTATTTGAGCGACTATTCTCGTTTTGTTACGCTTTCAATTGAAGATGATGATGCAGTGTTCCACTTGTACGCTGTCTATAAAACAGATGATTACGAAAGAGTAAAGTTCCTTTTAGATGCGTACGCCCAAGCTCGCAAAATCATTCTCAATCATGGAATAAACAACGGCAGCATGCTTGTTAATCATTAAGGCGAAGGTGCCGGTGTGGCAGCTAAGGCAACATGTCTGACGCCTTCAAGGCTGTGCTTTCAATGCGAAGGTGCCGGCGCGGCACAGCAAGTGCGCTGTTGAGATTACCGCGCCAGTGCCGCCGTAGCGACTATCGTGCCATTGCCGCCGCTGCAACCACGGCGGCATCGCGGCAGCTATTCTGCCGCTTGTTCCCTTTCCAATTTTGCTGCGGCACGAGCTGCATCTTTGCTTTGCGCAAATTCGCGCGCCTGCGCAACTTCATTTGGCTTGTTTGTTGCCTGCGGGTCTTGGAACGTATCCGTTTTCATAAAGCGTGCCATTCTAGTGGCAATGGAGTTTGGCCCACCTGGGTTCCATCCAATGGGCATCATCTCTATGCGAATTTTCTTGCCGCTCATGAATTCATCTAAAGAAACGGTATCAGAAACAGTTATGGCATGTTCAGGGCAAATGGTCTCACACAAACGGCACTGCATGCACAAGGTAGAGCGGTGCTCTATACCAAAATTTTCGTTTTTAGTGTCGTATTTGCTAATTGCCCCGGTTGGGCAAAATACGGTGCACATGCGGCATGACCTGCACAGTTCTGTGTCAATGCTAACTTGACCCCAAAGCCGCGTAGTAATGCTTTGAGCTTTTGGTTTGCCTAAACGTCTTAAGCTATTAAACAGCCTAAGTCTGCGTTCTGGTGAATAATGGGGAAGTGTCCCGTCTTTTTGAACATGCTGGTATTGTGGGTTTAAATCGCCAGCTTTGTCGTGACGTTCGCGTTGAATGCTTGGGCTTTTCTGATGTTCGCCGCATTTTACAGGCGCTGCCATCTCTAGAATTGGCGTTTTTTCAATAACGGCACTAGACCCAAAAGCATCAAGCAAAGCGCGCGCAGAAGAACACACTTCGTTACAAAGTTCTCCTCCTTTTACATGGCTACAAGTTTCACAAGAGCCGCACGCAAGCACAATGCTTTTAGCGTTGCGGGCAACTGCCTCTATAAGCAGCGATTCATCAACACGTCCAAGGCACACGGTTTGAACAACAGGCGTGCCTCCCAATTCCCAATCAAAGTTTTCTGGAGCAGGCTCTTTGCTTGCAAGGTTTAGCGCGCTTTCGCATGCAATTACAATGCTGCCGTTTCCTTTTTGGACTGCATCTTTGACCTGCGAAAATAACTCTTCGTCATTTGGGTTTGATGCCTCTAAACAACATGTTGGACAAGCTGTTGCACATGTGCCGCACCCGATGCATTTTTCTGGGTCAACCTGAATGCCGTCTTCGCATTTAGAGATGGCTCCTGTTGTACATACGGCTGCACAACGCAGGCAATTTGCATTGCGATTGCGCACGAACAAGCACCGGTTTGGATGAACAATTAAAAGTTGGCTGTTCATCTTGCTAATAATATGTAGCATATCATGCACGTTACTCATGAAAATACACTCCCGTAATTGACCTGATGGTTTCGCTTGGATGGATTTCGCACATGCGCTTGCCGTTGCGAAGGCGCACGCGTTCAATCTTAAGTTGCAGGGTTTCTGCCTGTGTAAGCGGCGCTTCTTCAAAGTACGTCAAATAAAGAGCGCGCGTGGCTTTGCCCATGCAGCTATAAACTTTATACATTGCCTTGCTTAACAGCGCTGGGCGTTTGTCGCGCTCTATTACTGTAGGATCAAAGTAGCTTCTAGCTGGAGTGAACCCGTTAACAAGCCCAGAAATAATTACAACCTGCGCGTTCATACCGGCAAAGTCTTCTAAGCTTCCAATGCGCACCCCGTCTTTTGTAAATTTGGGGAAGAAAGAGCCATTTTCTATTTCTTGTACAATGGTGGCCGCAGTTGCGTTTTTGTTTGCATTTTTGCCCGCAGCCTTTAACGCGCAAAGCAGTTGCGAAGGAACGCGTGGTTTTGAGTTTTCGCCGTTCGCGTTTTCGACACTTGCGCCTTCGCACACAGCACACGTGAGCGCCTCAAGTAATTGCAGCCCGCGCAAATCTTTTGCTTCTTCAACAATGGCAGCCGCCTTTTGTAGAGAAGAAGAAACGCTTGTGCTTTCCTTTTCTGAAAGCGCATCATGTCCGTCAAAATTAATGTCGTAGTGCGTTAGCGCAAGCGAACGTTTTTCCTTAACAATCTGGGAAAACACTCCGCTGTTGCCAAGATAGTCGTCAAATGCGCACCAACAGCGTAGTGCTAACTGGTCATTTGGGTTTGCAATAAGCTTAAGCAAGGTAACAACGCGCGCCTCAATGCTTTTTTCTACTGTGCGAAAATCGCCCGCCACGCAAATTTTGTTAGCAAAACTTGCGCCAATGTTGCAAACTTTAAGGGCCGTAGCAATGTTTTTGCCCCAGAGCGGTTTTGTTGTTGCAATAAATATATCTTCGGGTGAAACGCCGTTTTCAATTTCACCTGCAACTAAAGATGCAACGCCTTCAAATTCATCTTCTGGGTGAGCAAAAGAAAGCGTTTTGAATGCTTCATTTTGAACGTCAACATGCCCAGGAAGTGCGTGTGAATCTAAGGCTTCATCCATAAGGATGTCATTTATGGCTTCAACTACTGCACGACTTGCGTGGCACGCGCCTTTTTCTATCACATCACACGTTGGGTTTTGTTCGCGAAATTCCTTTATTCCATCTGGGTAAGGGTATTTCTCTAAGGCTTCAACTCGTGCAACTTCATCTCCTGCAATTGTGAGCGTTTCTGCAGCTAGAAGAGATGCAAAACACTGCGAAGCCTTGCTAAGCATTTGATAGTCGTCAACTAATACATGTTGAATTTGCGTTTCGCAATGCTCTTGCGTCATGTGTTGCAACAAATGAAATGCCTTGTTGGCAACTTCCGCTTCCAAGTAAGCACCATAGTGGCCAAGATATTGCTGAAGCAATTTGTGCGCGTTTTCTTCTTCATCTGAAATAAACCAATCAGATGTCATGTTTTCAAGTTCTGTCCAACTGCGATAGAAAAATGGCAACATCTTCACAAGCCGTTTAGGTTGAATGCCACTTGTTTTCATGTCTTCCAGCAAAATATTTTCTTCATAGCGAAGAAGAACATGAGGCTGTCTTCCCGTAAAAGAAATCCCAGCTTGCGTGCTTAAAAGTTCAAGTTCAAACTCAAAAAGGGTTGTAACACGTGGAAGGGCTGCGCCATTTGACAATGCGCTTTTATGTGTGTCGCTTTTCAACACACTTTTATGCGTGGCGTTTTCATGCATGTCGCTTTCGTGCGTGACGCCTTCGCGCAGAACGTTTTCAAGCTCTTTCGTGAATGCATTACATGCGCTAGGTGTTGCCGCAAACACAATAATGTTGCTTGCTGAAGTGCCGCTTTCAATGAGTTCTTTTACGCGTTCAATAAGATGTGTTGTTTTTCCCGTGCCAGTTAAACCTAATACACACTGACTTTTTGCTGTTGTGGAATAATACGCGCTTGCCATAGGCTATTCCTTACTTGCCATTTCTTCTACTTCTTCTGCTTGTTTTTCTTCGTCTTGTTCGCCAACAAGTTGTGCAAGCAACTCGCTTTCTGTTTGTAAAAATCCATCGGTGAGTTCGGTCACGCCCTGGTAAAACATTGTTTTGCTAAAGTTTCTTGCATCCTGTGTAAAAACAGGAACCCAAACATTTAGATGGTCTTCCAAGAAGTTGCGCTGCGTGTTCATTAGGCTAAACGCTTCATCTTCGTTATCTTCGCGAAGTTCCCTTGCTGCGCGCAAGCAAAGAATGCGCATGAATTCCAACTCAACTGAAATGTGGTCTTCGCCAACTTTCCAACTGCTAGATTTGTCCAAGCCGCAAGACCTATAAATTGCAAGAACTTCATCGCGCGCGCCCTGCATAAGCAGGCGTTTTTCAGATGTATAAACAGATTCAAACGGATATGCCGCTGCATGCGAATCAATTCCGTCGCCCAAAAACGTTTTAAGGTAGTCCGCGGAAAGCTTTGTAATTGGGTCTACCCACGCGTTGCTTAAGTATTTTGCAATGTGGTAATGTCCCAGGTCAATTGATTCATTTCCAGAAGAAACTGGGTAGAGCATCTTGTTTAAGACATCAAGATATTCTTCGTCAACTTCTTTATTGTAAAGGTGTGAAAGCAATGCGTACGTAGAAGCGCGCGCCTCGCATTCGCAAGCAAGTTCTTCATTTGAAAGCGTGGCCTCTTCTTCTGCGAAAGCTTTGATTTCTTCAGTGGAAGCAGTTGCCTCTGTTTTGGTTTCTATTGTTTGTTCACTCATGATTACTCCTTAGCAACTATTTCTCTTGATCTTCCAAAAAGGACAAGCCAGCGTCTGTTATAACCCAGGCGTTTTGCCAATCAAGAGCACCAGCGCGTTCCAATTTATCTATAAAGTACATGGCGTAGCGTTTTGGCTTTTGCACTATTGGGTCATCATCCACTACGTCACCTATAGTTTTGACTTGTGCCCCACCGCTTGCTTTGCACATGTTTAAAACGGTCGTGAATATTTCTGCATATTGCGGTTCTTCTTCGTATACATGTTTAATTTGTTCTATTGGTTTGTATGCATCGTAGTAGTTGCGACCGTCTTCGCTCATAGCCCAATAAATTTCTGGGCTAGGCGCAACTGTCCAATATTCCACGCCATCTTGGACAATTTTTAGTGGCTCTTGGACTAAGTCTTCAAGAGATGTGCCTTCGGCATCGGTCTTTATGATTGCGCCTGCTCGCTCCAGCAAATTGCAGAAGGTTAGCGGGGTGTAAACCGAATGATGATATTGCTGTAGGTCTGTGATCTTTTCGTCTATTTCGTTGCTTGATGTTGGCTTTTCACACAATTCTAGTACGCTCATCAGCACTTTTTGGTGAGACATCATGCGTTCGAACAAAGTCGTAATGCGCTCTTGCGCGCTTTCTGCATTGTCAAATGCAACCAACTTAAACTTTGGCGCGTTTTCCGATTGAGGCATGCTATATGGACCATCGTCAAGAGTCCCGGGAACAAGGTCCTCGTCGTCTATTTCATCTTCAAATGAATAATCTTCTAGCGAATCAAAGTCAAGCATTTCTTCTTCATCATAGGAAAAGTTGGCGTGTTGAGTTTCGTCTTCCATGATACCTCCTGTTTTTGTTTTGAGTTTGGATGCGCGGTATGCCTGCGGATCATCTGTGGCACTTGCTTGGCACATCCGCCGTGCGTATCCAATCTCTCATCCCTCTTTTGTTTCAATAATAAATTTGGCGCCAAAATAAAGTCAAGAAAATGAAACCCCTGTTCAATAGCAATGTGGAAAGTTGTTATTCCATATGGGAAACACAGAAAATCCGTCACTTGACAAGTTTGGAACGCTTGCGCACTATAGAAAAAGCAAGTTCCGTATGCTCTTAAAATTGCCTTGAAATAATACCGATTGTGCATGTTTGCGCAAGAAAAGAGGAGGGCTTATATGTCGTTTGTTAGACCGTCTTTGATAATTCAGGCAAATCTTTTGCCAGATGACTACAACGAAACCGCCGAAAAAGAATTCAAACGTAGCTATATATACATGGCGCAGTCCATTGTAAAGCCGCTTGAAGAGGACAAATTGCAAGATGGAAACGTTATGCGCTTATGCATTCGTTTGATGAAGCCGTATTGGGATTCAAAAAATGAGAAAGCAAACGAGCTTTGGGAAGGCGTTATGCCGCAGTGGCTTGGAAATGTTACCTACAACATTAACAATGCGATGGTAAAGTTTAACCAGGTCATACACCCATTTGGTTGCGGCAAGTTGCATTTTTCATGGCTGGATTTTGAGTTTGATAAAAACGCTCTTTTGCGTGTGAAGGCGCAAGACGACAACATTCCAGGAAACATGCCGCAACTTATTGAAAAAGCGCGCGCATGTTTTAACGATGGCAGCTTTGGAGATGCAGAAGTTGCAATGGTGCGCATGCCTTCCCGCGCTAGCTACGAAGCGCAAAAAGCGGCGTTTGACCAGGAAATGCTCGAATATGAAGAAGCGCAAAAAGCAAAGGAAGAGCAGGCAAAAAAGGCTGCAGAAGCATCCGGTGAAGGCGCTGTGTCTGATGATGGCGCTCCAAGCGACGACGCAGCGGAAGTTGCCGCAGCGGTAGGAGAAGCTACGGAGGAAACCGCAGATGATGCGCCTGTACATGGAAACGTACAAACAGAAGGCGAAGCCGGCGCGCAAGAAGCCGCTGAGCAAGAAGCCGCCGCCGAGCAAAAAGGCGCCGCGCAAGAAGCCGGCGGACAAGAAGCCGGCGGACAAGAAGCCGGCGCGCAAGATGTCGCAGCCACAGAAACTGACGCCCAAGAACAAGAAGAAACAGCCAAAAAGCCAGTCTTCAAACTTGATTACAGCACATGGGGAATTGAATACAAAGACGGCTCTATCAGGGAATTTGTCGCCAGTTAGCTTAATCAAAACCACGCCAAATCCAACACAAACCGCTGGCTACCAAGCACCTGGAAGCCAGCGGTTTTTCTTCTCGAAATCTTTCGCCAAACTTTTCTTATTCCAAGAGCGCATAAGGTAAAACTAAAACAGAATTTTCTGTTTCTACAAGATTATCAACAATGAAATATTGGAATTAAATGGGCCTCTTATGCCCAAATTTGGAAATTCCTTATTCGATTATTCCATTCCATACTTACAAATGTCAAAGAGCCCAAGTGTGCGTTTGCGCGCAATTTGCATTCATTAACTTCATTAACGCAAAAACAAACACTTGCGCTTAAGAAACCAAATTACAAGGAGGAGGAAAAATGGGCAAGCTGAACATGACGCGTCGTTCGTTTGTGAAAACTGCTGCAGCATCGGCAGCGGCAGCTGTTGTTGTTGGATCGAATGCTCCAACAACTGCACTCGCAGAAAACGAAAACGCCAAAACCACAGAATCCGCTGTTACGCGAATTCGTTCATGTTGCCGTGGCTGCGGCAAGGTTGAATGTGGTGTATGGGTGTATGTTCAGGATGGAAAAGTCATTCGCACAGAAGGCGATGAAGACTGCTTCCTAACCATGGGCAACCACTGCTCAAAGGGTCAGGCATCCATCCAGGCAGCGTATCATCCAGACCGCATTAAGTACCCCATGAAACGTACCAATCCAAAGGGAGACGACGACCCAGGTTGGGTTCGTATTTCTTGGGAAGAAGCGTATCAAACAATCGCAGACAACATTTTGGAAATAACCGAAAAGTACGGTCGTGAATCCACGTTTTCATGGTGCGGAACTGGCCGTCAATGGTGCATGCAGTCAGATGCCGGCATGGCGCTTTTGCTTTTTGGTTCGCCAAACATTGTTGCAGCGTATCAGGTTTGCAAAGGGCCGCGCCACTTCAGTTCACGTTTGGATAACGTACAAGCGTGGTCTTGGTCAGAGGTTATCAACCACTCTACAAAGTTTGTTCAGTGGGCAACCGACCAATCAATTTCTAACTACGACGACTCTGCTCGTTTGTTGGTAGACGTTGCACGTTGCGCAGATGCATTTATTTCTGTTGACCCTCGTCAAACAAACCTTGGTCGTACCGCAAAGTACTGGTTGCCAATTCGCCCCGGTACCGACAACGCCATGGGTCTTGGTTGGTGCCACATTATCTTGAAGCACGACTTGTGTGACTACCAGTTCATTAAGCGCTGGTCAAACGCTCCATTCATCGTAGTACCAGATATGACCCCAACAGGCTACCAGGAATCGGTACAAAACGGTGGCTACCCTTGGACATATCAAACACGTCTTTTAACAGAAGCAGACATTGACCCGGAAATGGTTGACTGGGAAATTGAAGGCGACGGCGACCCACAACGTTACTTGGTATATGATCAGTTAAATGGCCGCTGGACTTACTGGCAAGCTCATCCAA
>CAZRFO010000019.1:0-11363 GCA_964599515.1 uncultured Eggerthellaceae bacterium
GCCTGCACCAAACGTTGCGAGTTTGTGTTAACCACACATTGTGACATGTTTTGCGCTCGCAAGAGAAGTGACATAGTTGAACAGCGCAAACATTTCTACGAAAACCGCTGCGTAGGCATATATCCATTTCAAAATGGAAACGGAAGGATGTCTTGGCTTATATCGCTTTTGCTGCTGTATAAAAATGGTTTTGACGCTGGAAAGTACATTTCGTTTGAAGAGCAAATAAACAACAATAAGTCGTACTATTATGAAGCGCTTAGACAGCCATCGGTTGGGTGGGAAGAAAACGAAAACGACTATTTCCCTTTTGTGCAAAACTTTTTATCAACGTTGTACCTGTGCTACAAAGAACTCGATAAAAGGTTTGCCATTGTTCACGGAAAGAAAGTTTCCAAAACGGCACGGATAGAGGCAACCATATTGGACAGTCTAACTCCACTATCGAAGGCAGAAATTTACGCAATACATCCCGATATCAGCCCAACAACTGCCGGATCGGTTCTGGGCAAAATGGTAAAATCTGGGCAAATTAAGCGCATTGGAGCATCAAGAAGCTCGCGATATATTAAAAACGAATAAAAATGAGCGAATGGAGCTAACCCGTGAAAAGCAATGCGATTCTGCACGTGTTAAACCATTGAAACCGGCGTCACTGGTAGTTGTATGTAATACTTTTAAATCAAATTCAATGAGAACACCGTATAGCTTTCTTCATCTCATAAGCCTGGGTCTCAAATTAAATGTATTTCATAGAAAAATACGCACTGCTCTCGCCCCAATACTGGCTATCCGCAACAAGATAAAAATACAAAGAGTTTTGCGGTTTAAAACCGCAAAACTCTTTGTATTTGAAAAAGATTGCGGTATACTATCTGCAAACAGAGGTGGTTACAATGATTTACAGACCTTTATATGTAGATAAAATTATGGCGTATGTGGATACTCCATTTGTAAAAATCCTTACAGGAGTACGCCGCTGCGGTAAGTCAACAATCCTGAAAATGATCATGGAGCAACTGAAAACACAGCGAAATATACCAGAGGAGCGCATTGTCAGTTGCCGCTATGACTCGATGGAATACGAGGACATGACGGCAAAGCAAATTTATACAGAGCTGAAAGAACGCCTTTCGTCGAAGGGGAAAACGTATCTGTTTCTCGACGAAGTGCAAGAAATCAAGGGCTGGGAAAAAATCGTCAATTCACTGGCGTCAGATTATGATGTCGACTTGTTTGTGACAGGCTCAAACTCCCGCATGATGTCCTCTGAAATCTCGACTTATCTGACTGGACGGTATGTGTCTTTCCGCATCTTCACCTTGTCTTTCGACGAATACCTGATGTTCAAACGCCAATATAGCGAAGTCGTAGACCCAAAAGCAGAGCTTGCGAACTACATACGTTTAGGTGGTTTTCCTGCAACACATTTGCAAGCGTATACGCAAGATGAGGTCTATACCATTGTGCGGGATATTTATAATTCCACGATTTTTTCGGATATAGTCAGGCGCAATCAGGTAAGAAAAGTCGACCAGCTTGAACGAGTGGTCAAATACGCTTTTAGCAATGTAGGCAACACCTTCTCGGCAAAATCCATTTCGGATTATCTGAAAGCAGAGCACCGCACGCTAGACAACGAAACAGTTTACAGCTACTTAGAGAAGCTCGAGAAGGCATATTTGCTCCACCGCTGCGCGCGCTTTGATTTACAGGGCAAGGAAATCCTAAAAACACAGGAAAAGTTTTACCTTGCCGACACTGCCCTGCGCTACAGCGTTCTTGGCTATAGCGCTGACAGCGTGGCATCGAGTCTTGAAAATATCGTGTACTTAGAGCTTTGTCGCAGAGGATATACCGTCAATATTGGCAAATCCGCAAGCGGCGAGATCGACTTTGTCGCACTCAGACAAAACGAAAAGCTCTATGTACAGGTGACTCAAAAACTTTGTTCTCCGAAAACAGAAAAACGTGAATACGAACGTCTACTAGAAATACGCGATAACTACCCAAAATACGTCCTCACAACAGATGAGTTCTCAGGGGGAAACTACGAGGGCATCAAAACGATGCACCTCGCAGACTGGCTGTTAAGCTCTGAATACTAAACGACATAAAAAGCCGCAGATACATTAATCCTGCGTTTTTTCGTCCTTTTTGCTCATGAGCGGAAGTGACCCACTTTTTAAGCGAAACGCTGACCCATTTTTAGAGTACTACAGACACACATCCACGCAAGCGCGGCATTTTATGCATTCGCCCGGTGCGCTCCCTTTTGCAAAATCTCTCGGATCTATATAAACTTCGCATGCCTCAGCACAACACCCACAGCTTTTCCCTTGTGTTTCGAGACAGTGGAGCAAACTGCCAACAAGAAACAAATCCCATAGCGAACTTTTTGATAACTACTTTAAAGCAACAACTGGTTACACTGAATATTTAAAGAAAATACTTGGCTTATATCGCTCAGAAAATTAATTTTCGCCATGTTAACAATACAATTAATCACCCAACGTCAAAACAACTAAATGCGGCACGGCTTCCAGGCTGTTTAAAACTTACGCGTCAAATGTGGCTTTGTACAAAATGGCAAAAGCATCTTGTGCGCTAACTGCTCCATCTGGCTCTCCGGAGTTTCCTGTTATATCTGCAGCGCTGGCGAATAAATCATAACGTTCATCGTTTGTGTAAAATCCGTTTGCTAAATCAAAGGCAACCTGCGCATCAACCACATTTATATGGCCGTTAAGATTAACGTCACCGCGTACAAGTTTTGTGAAATATCCAGGTTTGCCACCTTCGCCATCTATGCGCATGTAATCGGAAGAGGCAGCACTTGAATTAAACGCTGTACCGTTGCCTCCAACAAGTTTTGTGCAGCCAGAAAACGTGTTTTTGGCCCAATACGTGTTAGGCGTTGCAAAGTTTTCACTCACATAAATAGCTTGCAAATTTTGGCACCCGCCAAACATGTATACAGCGGTTTTAAGTTTTTGCATATCAAACGAACGCAAGTCCAAATACATCAGCGCAGAGCAATTAAAAAAGATCGAGCGCATGTCTGTAACACTGCTTGTATCAAAACTACTCAAATTCACGCGTTCAAGGCTTGTGCAGTTGCTAAACAAGTATCCAAGCGAAGTCACAGAAGATGTGTCAAAACCGCGCAAGTCAATACTTTTCAAGCTTGAACAATTTTCAAACAGGCTATTCATGTCTGTCGTACTAGAAGTATCAAAATTTGTTGCGTCAAAATTTGTAAGCGATGTCAATCCAGAAAACCAATACGCCATACTTGTTGGTGTAATAGCAACGTCGGAAGAAACGCTTACAATGTCTGTGGCGCGGGCTGCCCATGGCACCTCTTCTGCGTTTGCAAAAACATTGCTTTCCGGCTCAAACGTCCACAATTCACTTATTACGCCGTAGCCGGTTTTTGCCGTTGCGTTTTCCTGGAACACCAGTGCGCCGTTTTCGTATAGCACAGCATATGTGCCGCCTTTTACTGTTACCGGAATTTCTATACTGCTACCAGCAATTGTCGCAGTAATTGTTGTTGTTCCAGGTGAAACTGCAGTTATAACACCTTCATTTACACTAGCAACGCTTTCATTAGAGCTTGTCCACGTGGCACTTTTTGCTAACAATGGAACGTTTTTTGAAGTCCAACCACGGTTTGTATTCTTAACAGAAACAGTTTGGCTTTTGCCAACATAAAATGTGATTTCCGACGGGCTTACAGAAATAGAAGATGTAGCCGGAACTGCCTCACAACTTACAATTACAGTGTTTGTATTAGCACTTCCATGTATTCCGTCACCTTCTGCTGACGAATATGCCTGCGCCCAATAATATGTTCCGTTTGCATATACGCAGCCAACACCAACACTGTTGAAATTTGTGTATATCATGTTTTCGTAATGGCCCTGCGAAGCTACCCAACCTTTATGAACGCCTTCTACAGACGTTTGACCTGCGGCAATGTTTTCGCCAGTTGTCCAAGCAGACGGAAATGCTGTATAGCATGTAGTTCCGTTTGGACGCACGTGGGCAAAGTAGTAAGCGCATTCTTGCGCACGCAAAAGCGCGGTTGCTTCAAGGCCTGTGCTCCAAGAAATTTCTTCACTGCCAGCAGCTACTCGCGTCTCGTTAATTAAAGAAAGCTCTGCGCGTGCCATATCTTGGCAGTTTTTAACTTCATAATAAACAGTTGAAGAAGCATCCTGCGTTGTTACATACTGCAGATTCTGCAATCCAGGCGCTTCATCAGAGGCACATGTACTTACCGGTTCATCAATCAAGGCTTGCTCATCCGCAAAAGCACTCCGTGGCTGAACAGCAAGAGCCGCACAAAAAGCAAGCGCCGCAAAAGCTACAACAAAAACCTTAGCAAAAAACCGCCCTTTACAAATACACTCACGCATACTAGCTTACCGCCTAAACCAATAAACTTTGAACATATATACCATAGCGACAAAGTGAGATATCCACAGGCTGGGGGTGGCGGAGCACTCCCGCGCGAGTTCCGCACGAAGTGTTTTTTGCGATACAAATGCGAAGCATCACAAAAAACACGAAGCCCAGGAAAGGCTTCGCGACTGAGCCCGCCAGCCCAGCCAAAAGACAAACGCACCAGCGCCTTATTCACATTCGCCAAAGATAACGTCAAGGACGCTGGCAATATTATCAACATTTATAGGCTTAGCAATGTGTTCGTTCATGCCAGCTTCAAACGATTTCTTTCTGTCTTCTTCAAACGCATTTGCGGTCATTGCAACAATTGGAATATTTGCTTTCTTGTTATTTGAAAGCGTGCGAATTTCGCGAGCTGCAGTATATCCATCCATCTTAGGCATCTGGATGTCCATGAATATGAGGTCGTACTTGTCGTCTTCGGCTGCATGCATAATATCTACTGCCTGCACTCCATCTGTTGCATAGTCTACCTTCAAGCCCATGTTTTCCAAAAGCGCTACTGCAATTTCACGGTTGAGCTCGTTATCTTCAACCAAAAGCACGCGCTTTCCACTGTAGTCGTAATGCTTTGGCTCATTTTCTGCAGAATTTCCTGCGCCACTTCCCGCAGCGCCGGCACCTTCATCTTCCGCGCAATCCTGCGAAAGAACACTCATAAGCTCGGACATAAATAGCGGCTTAGACACAAATGCTGTAACACCAGCTTGGCGCGCCTCATGTTCAAATTCTGCCCAGTCGTATGCTGTGAGTACAATAATTGGGACATCTTCGCTGATAATTCTGCGAATTCGACGCACAACTTCAATTCCATTCATGTCTGGAATTAGATAGTCAATAATGTACACCTTGTATTCGTCATTTATTTCTACAGCTTCCTGTGTACGCGCAACAGCCTCTTTGCCAGAAGTACTCCAATCTGGGCGCATTTCAATGCCACGCAGCATCTTGCTAACGCTTTTGCATGTGTCAATATCGTCATCTACAACAAGTACCTTAGCACCCAAAAGCTCTGGAATTGGTTGTATCTTTACAGCTTTACCTGCAAGTTTAAAGTTAAACGTAACTTTGAAAGTAGACCCTTTGCCTTCTTTACTTTCTACGACAATTTCTCCACCCATCAAATCAACGATGTTTTTTGTGATGGCCATGCCAAGACCGGTGCCTTGAACGCCGCTTTCTGTAGAACTATATTCCCTGGTGAAAGTCTCAAATATGTGCGAAACAAATTCGCTTGACATACCAATGCCATTATCTTTAACCGTAAACTCATACGTTGCATGGTCTTTAATGCTACTTGGTGTTTCAAGCAGGCGAATAATAATGTCTCCACCAGGTTGGGTATATTTAACAGCATTGCTAACAATATTGATAAGCACCTGGTTTAGGCGCAGTTTATCTGCAAGAACGTTTTCATGAATAACGTCTTTTGTATCAATGTACAAATTCTGATTTTTGGCGCTAACAAGACCATGAATCATGGTGCGAAGGTCATGCAAAATATCTGGAATGTGTATTGGCTTTTCGTCTAGTTTAACAGTGCCACTTTCAATACGGCTCATATCAAGAATGTCGTTAATCAAACTTAGCAAATGAACGCTTGATGTATTGATTTTTGTGAGGTAATCCTGCACTTGTTCTTTGTCGTCTAAATGCGTTTGTGCAAGCGCAGTAAAGCCAATTATTGCATTCATAGGCGTGCGAATGTCATGGCTCATATTATTTAGGAATGTAGATTTTGCCTTGTTTGCCTGCTGAGCCACGGCAAGTGCTTGCGCAAGTTGTTCTTGCTGCTCAAATTGACGCTTCTTTCTTGGAGTAACGTCGCGCGCAACGTATAAGATTTCCTTAGCTGTTTCGTTTTCATCCCTGCGTTTTACAATAAAGCGCGCTTCCATCCAAGTATCATCAGGAGTTTTATATTCAACCGATATAGTATTTCTGCCTTCAAGGCGTGCAGCAAGTGTATCAAGATCCAAAAATTCGCGCATTGGTTCTTGGTCTTCCGGCGCCATAAACGCAGAGATAATTTGCTCTTTAACATCGTCAAAATTGCCGCTTTGTACTGCAGTTTTTCCCATAAGTGGGACACTTGTCAATATGTCGTAGTTATGTGTGTCAATGTCTGCTCTAAAGATTGTAGAATAAATTGTAGAAAGAGAAGAAATAACTTCTGCATGTTCTCTAGCAGTTTTATTGCGAGCTTCTTCAAGTTCGCGTTCTTTTCTTTCATGCGCAAGATGTTCTTCAACAATTGCATCAACATTTTGAAAACCAAGTACAGCCTTAAAGCCTGGTACATCAATTTTGCTTATTTTATATTGGAAGTGATGAGTTTTTCCATCAACTATGCTGCGATAATTACCTGAAATTTCATCTTGTTCACTCAAGAGACGCCTAACAGTTTCAGGATTAAAAATCTTAGACATTTCTTCTCTGTCATCTGGACATACAACAGTATTTAACCAGTGACCAAGAACAGCATCAAAAGGCAACTCAGAGCCTTTTTCTATATGCAAAATTTCTTCGTATTCTTTTTGCAGCTTTAATATTTTTAAAGTATCTTTTTCTAAATCAACCATATAAGCATTAGTAAAATTGCGAGCCAGCGTATCAAAAATCATAAGCTGTTCTTCAATTTTACTTTGATATTCTTGTTCTAGTTTTCTCTTTTGTTCTTCTTCTTTTGCATGTTTAAGAATTATGCTATCTATATTTTGATACCCAGCTACAACTGAATTCATGTTTGCCAACTTGAAGTACGAATAGCGGTAATGATGTATTTCTCCATCTACAAAAATGCGATAACTACCTGTAACTTCGTCTTTGGTTTCAAAAACTTTCCGCAAATGCTCCATTGATGTTTCTGCCAAAAATGCATCTACATCATCTGGATGAACGCGCTCAGAAGCGTATTTATCATTAAGCTCTTTATATACAAACCTTTGATTCTTTTTGCCACCTAATTCCTTGCTAACATAGCCTTCCATTTTCAATACGCTTCCCATGCCTTTTTCAAGGTCAATCAGAAACACGTTTTGGTATTCGTGCGAAAGGGCATCTATAACAGCACTGCTTTTTTCATTGTCTTCTTTTTCAACGGCAAAAATAACATGATAGAGTTTGCCGTTTTCGTCGTTGTCTTCTCTAAAAAAGTGCAACACGCAAGACTCTAAGGCGTAAGACAAAAATTCCAGCATGATGTGGTCTTTGCCTTTCATGCGCTCTTCAAGGGTGCTTCTGTCCATAAAGCGCAATGCATCTTCACGGCTCCAATCGGAAGAAATTCCGCTTATGATACGTATCATATTTACATCGTAGTCATCTGTTTCTGTGCTAGATAATCCAAGAATTGACTGCGTTGTTTTAATTGTGCTGTAGGTATTTTCTTTAACGTTAACACGATGCAAAGAGAAGAAAAGGCCAGAAATTGCGCTATACGCGCTGTTTACTGACCTTGTGTGCTGTTCATTTTCTGCACTAATTACAGAATCAACATTGCGAAATGCCATAACAAGCCGCAAGTCTTCATCTGGCGAAGATATGCGACTGCAATGAACCGAATAGTAATGAGTTGCTCCATCTTCTATTACTCTGTAGTCACATTCAAAGCGCTCACGGCCGTCAGAAAATGTCTCTATAAGCCGTTCTGGCAAAAGTGCATTTAAGAAGTAGTCTAGGTCTTTGGCATGCACGCGGCCTTCTGCGTAAATACGAAGGAATTTTGAGTAGCATAAATTTTGCGAATCTGCCTCAATTCCATTTGTCACATAACCTGCAAGCTTAATTACATCGGCGCTGTCTTCTTTTGGACGAACAACGTATACGTTTAGGTAGTCTGCGGTAAGCGCCGCCATTAAATCTACGTGGTTAATCATTGCATAATCCTACTTGTTAGTTCCTGTATGTTTAGCTATTAGCTTGTAAAGTTTGTCCGCATCAACCGGCTTTGCCAAAAAGTCACTCATGCCGGAATCAATCACACTCTTGCGTTCGTCTTCAAAAACATCTGCCGTCATGGCAATAATTGGAATTGATTGCGCGTCTTCATGGTCTGAGGAGCGGATTGCCTTTGTGGCTTCCATTCCGTCCATAACAGGCATGCGCACATCCATCAAGATTACATCAAAAGAAGATGGCGGTGCGGCAAGAAACGTATCCAACCCAACTTTTCCATTTTCAGCAGTTGTAACTACACACCCTTCGTTTTCTAAAATTGTCTGCGCAACGTATGTGTTAAGTTCGTTATCTTCAACAAGCAACACACGCAAACCACTTAGGTCATATATGCTAGTTTCTTCTTTCGTTGGCTCTTGAAGTTCTTTGTTGGCAACTATATCCACGTAGAGCACAACGCTAAATTCAGAGCCTTTGCCAAGTTCACTTTTAACGGTAATAGTGCCATCCATTGCATCTACAAGGCCCTTAACAATTGCAAGCCCAAGGCCAGTACCTTGCGTTTTGTGGTTTACATGCGTGTCTTCCCTTGCAAATGGCTTAAACAAATCCTTCTGGAATTCTTCACTCATCCCAATGCCGTTATCGCGAACGACAAATTGAATTTTTAGGCGGTTGTCTTCGGCTAATAGATTGTTGACCTCAAACCAAACATCTCCACCTTCTGGCGTATATTTCACAGCATTTGACAGCAAGTTGAAAAATATCTGGTTGAAGCGCAACTTATCAACAGAAATTGTGTATTCACCAGGATTTAACTCCGGATGAAAATGCAGATGCTTTGACTCCATTAACGGATGAATTACTGTTTCAATTGTGTTTAGGAACTCCGAGCGCGTTAGATTTTCCTTATTGAGCGTAACTGCGCCATTTTCAATCCTGCTAACATCTAGGATGTCATCAATAAGCCCAAGCAAAAACTTCCCAGAAATTTTCATCTTTTTTAGATAGTCATGCACAACGTTAATGTCGTTTTCCGCCAGCGCAAGGTCTGTCAAATTGATGATGGCATTCATTGGCGTGCGAATGTCATGACTCATGTCTGAAAGAAAGCGCGTTTTTACACGTCCGGCTTCTTCTGCTTTATCAAGCGCTACTTGAATAGCACGTTGTTGGCTATCCTTTAGCGCATCTGAATCTTTGGTTGCAATGAAGAAAAACGCCGCCATTGCAACAACAACAGAGCAAAACGGCTGGAATGGAAAAATAGTGCCAACAGGAATTGCAACATTGTTGATGATTGCACCAAAAAGCGGGATACAAGAAATAGCAATTGAGTGGAAGATGTATCGTTCTTCTTTTTGCTTTTTGATTGCATAGATGAGAATAAGATCTAACACAGGTTGAACATAGTAGAAAAAGTTTAGGTAAGAGAAAATTGTGAAAAGGTCTCCGCGTACATACATGCCACTTGCATCAAAGGACCAAAGAATCCCAGTAAATGGGTTTGCAATTACCATTGCAAGCAAAATTATAAGCGGGATAAGTTCAATTTCACGTACAAGAGTACTAAAACTGCTGCCAACAAAGTTACGCACAAAAATATGCCATGCAAATGGGAGCAAAACATACGCAATGTAAAACAGAAACGAAACTACATGCCAAGTGCTTACTGCCGCACCAGAAAGATGGCATGCGATAAATGCCAGGTCAAAAATTACATAAAGAATTGTTGCTGTTATAAGTATTATGCAGCGCCTGCGACTAAGCGGTTGAGTGATTGCTGTAAGCGAACGAGCTCCTAGCATGCACAAAATGACAATCATGAACATAGAACTTAGTAGGTAGCTGCTTAATGTTGTAATCATTTGCCCGCCTTACGTAGGTTTCTTATTTGTTGGATGTTTGCTGCGTGTGCTGGCACGTGCGACGCGCTGGCGCAGTTGGCGTACGCTGGCACGTGCGACTTGCTAGCACGCGCATGTGCCAAAAACACACCAAGGGTGCGCAAACTTCCACATTACTTTATCGCAGATTGCGGGCAAATTTGCAAGCGATTTCGGGAAATACCTGATTAAATTGGAGCCAAAAACATCGCAGGTAAGAAAACTAGCGCAGATTGCTCTTACCAAGTGCGAAATTCACACATTCGTTATGATTAGGCCTTCGCTGTTAACGCCGTTTTAAGCGTTTCAAGCAACTCTGGAAGATCGCTTTGTACTGTGTCATACACAACCGAAAAGTCAACATTGCCATATTCATGGACTATCCGATTTCGCATTCCTTTCAGCGCGCGCCAAGGTATTTGCATGTGTTGCGTTTTAAAAGCCTCAGATAGCTTATCTGAATTTTCTGAAACCTGTATCAACCTAAACATAACAGAATCGATTAAAACGTCATTCTGGTTGAATTCTTCCCGTGATAAACCACCTGCGTGTGCAATCACAAATTCTATGTCGTCAATAACTTTCTGGATGTAATATTCATCAGTTTTCTTGTTGTCCATAGATTTTAATCCCATCCTTAAGTATTTCATTCATCAGTTCCAGATTACCGTTTAGTTGTTCAAGATTAAGGACATCCACATTCTTCTTAAGTTCTTCGCGGAGCAATTCTACTAAATCATAGAATTGAATGCCGGAAACTGAAGTAGCAACCAGTAAATCTACGTCACTGTTTTCTGTTGCAGTTCCTTTTGCGTATGATCCAAATAGATAGCAATACTCAACATTATAGGAAGAAAAGGCAGCATCACAAACATCTTTGATTTTTTGAATAGTTAGCACACCATGCGTTTCATCAACAAATCCATATGCGCCGAGTTTTTGCAACATATACTTGTACTTTAATGAATTTTGTTTGTTTACATCGTTTTCGTAATTTTGATATGTACGAACAGGAACGCCCAAATATTCCGCGCATTCTATCTGCGTTAACCCATTCTGCTTTCGCATTTCTTTTAATGTCATGCTTTCCACCTTAGTACAGTTGCG